>JAYVXJ010000102.1:0-2495 GCA_043785285.1 Chitinophagaceae bacterium | reverse complement strand
TTTTTACCTACTTCTTCGGTAAACGATGGTATTGTTCCTGGGTCTGCGGATGTGGCGGTTTAGCTGAAACAGCCGGCGACCCGTTCCGGCATTTATCGAGTAAAAAATTATCCGCCTGGAAAATAGAGCGGATCATGATCAATAGTGTACTAGTGATAATCGTCCTGATGACCGCGATTACACTAATTAATTATTTTTCTCATCATGCCATTTTAACTGATGCGACCGATGGGTTTCAAAAATGGTATGGATTTTTAATCGGCTCTGTTTTCGCCGGAGTGATCGGTACAGGTTTTTACCCTTTAATGGGAAGCCGTGTATGGTGCCGGTTCGGGTGTCCGCTGGCGGCCATTTTTGGTATCATACAACGTTTTAAAAGCAGGTTCAGGATAACAACGAATGGAGGTCAATGCATCTCCTGTGGTAATTGTTCAACCTATTGTGAGATGGGTATTGATGTCAGGTGGTATGCTCAAAGAGGTCAAAATATTGTACGTTCTTCCTGCGTGGGATGTGGTATCTGTGCGGAAGTGTGCCCCAGGGGGGTACTAAAACTTGAAAACGGCACAGAAATCAACAGGATCAATAATAATCCGATCATCATTGGCAACGACGGAATATTTGTTGTCCCATAAAGCCATCCCATTTTTCCATCATCTCAACATTTACTTTGCAACAGTCAATCGTTGTGATCATTCCTGCCTTCAATGAAGAAAGTTCGATAGGCCTCGTCATCAACGATATCCCTAAAAACATAATCAATGAAATTATTGTAATTGACAATAATTCCACCGACCGTACTTCACAAAAAGCGTCAGCGGCAGGGGCCTTGGTTTTGTCAGAAAAAGAACAGGGTTATGGCGCCGCTTGTTTGAAAGGGATAGCTTATATAAGCTCCAAAGAGCCTAAACCAGCTATTGTTGTTTTTATGGATGGAGATTATTCTGATTATGGCGAACAATTACCAGATGTAATCAGGCCAATTCTTGAAAACAATTATGATATGGTCATTGGTTCCAGGGAATTGGGGAAGAGAGCAAGAGGGTCAATGACCTTCCCACAGATTTTTGGAAACAGATTGGCCACTGCCCTGTTGAGATGGATCTATAAAATAAAATATTCAGATCTTGGACCCTTCCGGGCGATCAGGTATGACTCACTGATGCAGCTTGACATGAGAGACAGGAATTATGGCTGGACGGTCGAAATGCAGCTTAAAGCAGCCAAACAAAAGCTGAGGATTTGTGAAGTTCCTGTTGATTACCGCAAAAGGGTCGGTTTTTCAAAAGTAAGCGGAACGATAAGAGGGACCTTACTTGCCGGGTACAAAATTATCAGTACTATCTTTAAGTATATATGATAGCCATAGCATTCCATTCCGGGAATAGCAAAATAAAATGGTCTGTTTCCCTACTGTTCATTCTTTGTGAAACTATATTGCTGTATGCAGTCCCGCGATCCAACTTCATCGCAACCTATAGTCTATTTCTGGTCCTATTTGCCTTGTACCTTTACATCCTTAAAAAGGAAAATTTTTTCTCTCTTTCCACTTGCATCTGGCTCGCTGTAGGTTTGAGGGTCATCGCCATTTTCTGTCTCCCCGTTTTGTCCGATGATTATTTCCGGTTTATCTGGGATGGCAAGATGTGCCTCGCATCTATAAATCCATTCCGGTATACTCCCCAGGAATACCTGGTACTGCATAAGCCAGATCAATATTTACAGTATCTCTACACCAATATGAATTCGGTGGAGTATCATACGATTTATCCACCTGTAATGCAATACATTTTTTCATTCTCCGTATGGTTATTTCCTTCAAATGCCTATGGCTCGATGGTAGTGATGAAAATCTTTATTTTTTTGAGTGAATGCATAACGATGAGGGTTTTGTATCTATTTGCGAAAAGTAAGGAAATTCCGGTCAGGAATATTTTATGGTATATATTGAACCCTCTGATCATTATAGAGCTTACCGGCAACGTTCATTTCGATGCAGTGATGCTTTGCTTTTTAGTAAGTTGTCTGTATTTGCTTCATAAAAAGGCCTACCTGCTGTCCGCTATTTGTTGGGCGCTTGCCATTTCCACAAAACTGATCCCCCTGGTGCTCGCACCCGTTCTATTGTGCTCCATGGGGCTGAAACGATTTTTTTCTTACGGATCTGTCGCCAGCGTCCTTGTAATAATATTATTCCTGCCCTTTTTCAATATCCATTTGGTGCAGGATATCAATACCTCTTTTACGTTATTCTACCATCTTTTCGAGTTCAATGCAAGTATTTTCTATCTGATACGCACGATTGCATTTCATTACGTTGATTATGATATTATTGAAGAAGTAGCGCCCAGTTTGGGCCTATTGTCCTTATTAATCATCCTGATCATTTCGTGCTGGCGTGGTAAATCTTACTCTTTGGAGACAAAGTGTATGTGGGTATATTCAGTGTATTTTCTGTTTTCCACGATGGTTCATCCCTGGTATTCTGCTATTTT
>JAYVXJ010000101.1:0-2496 GCA_043785285.1 Chitinophagaceae bacterium | reverse complement strand
GCTTACAGAAACGGCGGTCCTGGTACATAAAGAAAAAAATGCTTTAGCACTCCATGACGCATTCAACCTTATTCCAAGAAAATCAGGCAATAAAAAGGTTGAGGAAGTGCCGGTTGTAAAAGCAGCTTCAGGAATGGCTCCTTATGAACTTTATATTCAGGGCTGGACAATGGACAGGTTATGCCGGGTATGGTTGCTTATGCAGATAGATTCTTCCGACAAATCGGCCTATCTTACAAAAACAGCAAATCTTTTTTCGGGAGCCTCCATGAATGAACTGGTCGCCCTGTATAGCGCCCTTCCGGTGCTGGCTTATGCACAGGAGTGGAAGATGCGTTGTGCGGAAGGAATACGTAGTAATATTGGAACCGTGCTTGAAGCGATCATGTATGAGAATACTTATCCCTTTAATTTCCTGGATGAGGCTGCTTTCAACCAGATGGTTTTAAAAGCTTTTTTTACAGAAAAAAATGTTGATCGTATTATAGGGATAGATCAAAGAGCTAACCCGGAGCTGGCCAAAGTTCTTTTTGACTATGCCCATGAACGTTGGGCTGCCGGGCGTAGCGTAAATCCACAACTATGGCGGCTGACGAGTAAATATATTAATGCCGGTAACTTTGCCGACATTCAAAGGGTATGGAAAAATGGGAAAGTGGTAGAAAAGAAAGCTGCTTTGCTTGCCTGCTCGCAAAGCGACTATGAGTTTGCCAGACTTTTATGGGAGAATGAAGAGAACTTAAAAAAGGATATTTTAGAAAAAGGAATAAACTGGCATAATTTGGGCGTGTAACCGATTTATCAAAAACAACAAATTAATAAGTTATGTGTTGCGGTGATTTAAGGGGGGAAAAAGAAATTTATATAGGAAAACAGGCTGCTGTCGATTTAGAGAAAATCAAAGGCATGTCGTTTTTTGATCCTCACGTTCATATGACTTCGCGTACCACAGAAGACTACCAGTCTATGTCAGATGCAGGTATTGTAGCACTGATAGAACCTGCGTTCTGGTTAGGACAACCAAGAACCGGCGTGGATAGCTTCAGAGATTATTATTCGAGCCTGATTGGGTGGGAACGCTTTCGTTCTTCCCAGTTTGGAATCAGTCATTACTGCACCATCGGTTTAAATTCGAGAGAAGCCAACAATGAAGCACTTGCAGAACAGGTGATGGAAATACTGCCGCTCTTTATTTATAAGGAAGGCGTGGTGGGCATCGGAGAAATCGGCTTTGATGATCAGACTGCTGCGGAAGAAAAATATTATCGTTTGCAACTGGAACTGGCTAAGAAAGCAGGATTACCTGTTCAGATCCATACGCCTCACCGGGATAAAAAGAAAGGCACGCAGCGCAGCATGGATATTGCGTTGGAACAGGGATTGGATCCGGCCATGGTAATCGTTGATCATAATAATGAAGAAACCGTGCAAGAAGTGCTGGACAGGGGATTCTGGGCAGCATTCACCATCTATCCGTTTACAAAAATGGGAAATGAACGAATGGTGGAAATCGTTAAGTTATACGGCACCGAACGCATTATGGTCAATTCAGCTGCCGACTGGGGTATCAGTGATCCATTGGCTGTTCCGAAAACGGCAGCCCTGATGAAATTGCGCGGTATTTCCGATGAAGATATCCGTACAGTAACTTATCTCAATGCCATTCGCGCGTTTGGTCAAAGCGGACAGATCCGGGAATCCGATTTCATGACCGTCCAGGGAATAGACCAAAGTCAGAAGTTTGAAGGCAATACCATTCTTCGGGGTGGCCAGCAACCCCGAATAGATAAATCATCTATTATAATCCGTTAAATTGCCCCCTTGAAAAAAGTAAGGGCTTATCTCCGGTTAATGAGACCTGCCAATATGGTAACCTCCGTGGCCGATGTACTCGCCGGAATAACCATTTCAGGTTTTTTTACGCTGTATGCAACAGACGCCAATCATATAATTCCCGTGGTAGGGTTATGCGTTAGTACGATCGGATTATATGGAGGCGGTATTGTTTTTAATGACGTATTCGATGCAGCCCTGGATGCTGTTGAAAGACCGGAGCGTCCCATTCCTTCAGGCCTTGTTAGCCCCCGGCAGGCAGTTATTCTGGGAATGTTTTTACTGATCATGGGCATAACCGGAGCGCTGCTGGTAAACCCGTTCTCCGGTTTAATTGCGGTTTGCATTGCTTTGGCCGCATTGATATATGACAAATGGGGGAAACATCAGGTTTTCCTGGGGCCGTTGAATATGGGAACATGCAGGGGCTTGAACCTTTTACTGGGCATCAGCATTCAAACCCAATCCATAAGTTCCTGGTGGTTCCTTGCATTTATACCGGTCATTTACATCGCTTCCATCACCATGATCAGCAGAGGAGAAGTGCATGGAGGAGGCCGGCCCTTGTTGTATGCAGCGTCTCTTTTTTACCTGCTGGTAACCGGAAGTATTTTATATTTTGCATGGACGAAACAAACGATTGCTTTTACCTTAATTTTTTTG
>JAYVXJ010000100.1:0-8312 GCA_043785285.1 Chitinophagaceae bacterium | reverse complement strand
TTTTTTACTTCAACCATCAACCTTATTAAAACTCCAGATCTCTTTTCTTCAATTCCTTTTCCACCCGTACAGATATGCGGATGCTGATTTCGTACAATAAAATCAGTGGCAGGGCTACAATGGTCTGACTCATCCAATCGGGCGAAGGCGTGATTACCGCAGCAACAAACAGAATGGCCACATAGGCATATTTACGGTAAGTGCGTAAAAACGCGGGCGTAATCAGACCGATATGAGTAAGTACATAACTGATCAGCGGTAGCTGAAAAGCTATCCCCGAACCAATAAGGATGTCCAGCAGGTTATCCAGGTAATCGTCGAGTGTTGGTCTGGTGATGAGCATGCCAGACATCCCCAGTTTATAATTGGAAAGAAAACTAAATGTAAACGGGGCTAATAGAAAGTATCCGAATGAAATGCCCAACAGGAAAAAGAAAGTGACAAAAAATATGGACCCGCGGGTGCTTTTGATTTCCCTGGATGATAATGCCGGTTTCACAAACCGCCAGAACTCCCAGAATACATAGGGAAAAGAGATGATGAATCCGCAAACAAAAGCAATGGTAATACTCGAGATAAACTGGGATCCGAATGCTGTGGTTTGCAGTTGCACATTGGCAGCCTGGAGACAAAGCGTATCCCCAATATGCAGAAAATGACTCAGTTTACAAAGCTCTATCACGGAGATAAAGTCCGCCTTTAAAGGACCCATGATGATGTTTTCGAAGAGCCAGTCTATCTTTAAAAATGCTAAAATGGCAATGATAACGATTGCCAGTACCGATCTCACAATATGCCAGCGCAACGCCTCGAGATGTTCGATAAACGACATTTCTGACTGCCCGGGGTTCCTGTTAAAAAATTTCAAGGCCATATATCACTGGATTGCCGTTTGTAAAAGCCCCGCAAAGGTAGTGTGAAAAGGACTTACGTTGAAAAGGAGTCTGAAGATTTCTGAACATGGCGAAAAACCGGGGAATTACTTAAGCAGCTTCATTTTAACCATTTCTATACGGGTATCGCTTACACTGAGGATCTCAAATTCATAATCATCTATAATAATGTGCTCCTTCAGTCGTGGAATGGCTTCATGGCGGTTAATGATAAAACCAGACAAGGTCTCGGATTCATTTTCCGGAAACTCCATGCCATATTTCTCATTCAGGTAATCCAGTTCCAGTCTGCCTGCAAAAATGAATTCATCATTGGATAATTTCTTTTCCTCAAATTCTTCCGTATCATATTCATCCCGGATTTCTCCAAAGATCTCTTCCAGCAGGTCTTCCATGGTTACAATACCAGCCGTGCCGCCAAATTCATCCACTACCCAGGCAATACTTTTTCTTTCCCTGCTGAATTTACTGATCAGATCTGTTGCACTCATACTTTCCGGCACGGCAGGAATAGGCAGGAGGATATCTTTGATCAGGAGTGGTCCTTTAAATAAATCCAGCTGATGGATATACCCCTGTACGTGGTCAATATTCCTATCATACACCACCAGTTTGCTCAGCTTGCTGCTGACGAATTTTTTACGTGCGTCATCAATCGAATAGCGGATATCAATACCTTCTACCTCTTTTCTTGGGATCAGGCATTCCCGCACCTTCACTTTGGGTAATGAAAGCGCGGCTTCAAACAGCTCCGTATTTAGTTCCTGTTGTGGTTCATCGCCTTCTCCCGTTTGCTGAAAGAAGTTACCCAGATCCGCTTTGGCAAAGAGATCCTTGCCTTCATCAATCCGCACATTGAAAATATATTTCAGAATCCATTCGGAAACACGGGTAAAAAAAAGGGAGATGGGATAAAACAGGTTGTAAAAAAAATTACTGAGAGACGCAAAGAAGTCCAGCAGGCTGTCGCTTTTTGCCCGAAAAAAAGCTTTGGGAATCAATTCTCCGAAAAAGAGAATAAACAAAGTGGACATGAAGGTTTCAAATAGCAACCGGAAGATATCCACCCAGGCTTGGGGGACCACCGTTTTTTTTATAATGAATTCCCATAAAGGCGATAAGGTTTCACCCACCAGCAAACCAAAAATAACCAGGAAAATATTGAAGCCGATAAGAATAGCACTGATGAAACGGGAAGGTTGATCGAGTAAACGGGAGAGCAGGATGCTGCGGTGCAGGCCCTGCTTTTTTTTCAGCTCAATGGTCAACCGGTTCGCATTGGCAAAAGCGATCTCAATGCCAGCAAAGAAAATAATCATCAGCCAGGCGATGATGATCCAGACAAGGGTATTGGTATTGATCATGCAAATACGAATATAGCTGGAAAAACCCAGAATTACCAGCCGTCAGCAGGGGATTCCTTCCTCCTTAAATAATTCAGAAATGATGGCGCACGCCTCCTGACAGGCACTTTCCAGATTGTCGTTTATAATGATCTTGTCGAAATGATGGCGAAAGGAAATCTCATAAGCTGCTTTGTTCAAACGGTCCTGCAATGCTTCCGGAGATTCCGTGGCACGAAATTCCAACCGGCACTTTAACTCCTCAATGGAGGGCGGTTGTACAAAGATGGATAATGAACGTTCCGCATATTGTTGCTGCACATGAATGGCTCCTTTTACATCGATGTCCAGAATGGGCACTTTATGCTTATCTAAAATCCGTTGCAGTTCTGTTTTAAGGGTGCCATAATATTTCCCTTCATATACCATCTCCCATTCAATGAATTCGTCGTTCTGTATTTTTTTATGGAACTCCTCCAGACTCATAAAATAATAATCCACGCCGCTGATCTCATCAGACCGTTGTGGACGCGTAGCTGCAGAAACAGAAAAAGCAAGTTGAGGGAAATGATGTAACAGGTAACGGGTGATAGACGTTTTGCCTGCACCAGATGGTGCTGTTATAATGATCAGCATCGGAACTGAAGTTTTATGCGTTGAAACCTTAAACTCTTTTAATTGAGGCCCCGAGCCGGTTCAGGCGTTCGTCAATGTACTGGTAACCCCGGTCAATCTGATCAATATTCTGAATCATACTTTTCCCTTCAGCACTCATGGCCGCTATCAGCAGGGAAACGCCGGCACGAATATCCGGACTGCTCATCGTGATTCCCCGCAACCGGTGTGCTCTTCCCAAACCAATCACTGCCGCGCGGTGCGGATCACAGAGTATGATCTGTGCACCCATATCCAGCAGTTTATCCACGAAAAACAACCTGCTCTCGAACATTTTCTGATGAATGAGCACACTTCCTTTTGCCTGGGTAGCTACGACCAGCATCACACTCAGGAGATCCGGGGTTAGTCCCGGCCATGGATGATCGTAAATAGTCAACACGGATCCATCCAGATAGGTTTGTATTTCATACAGATCCTGAGCAGGCACATGAATATCGTCGCCCTGTATATCTAGCCGGATGCCCAGCTGCCTGAATTTATCGGGTATCACACCCAGGTTAGCCAGGCTGACATCTTTAATCAGGATATCACTCTGGGTCATTGCAGCCATGCCGATAAAAGAGCCAATCTCAATCATGTCCGGAAGTATCCGGTGATCCGTTCCTGCCAGCTTCATCACTCCTTCAATTTCCAATAAATTACTTCCGATACCACTGATGCGGGCGCCCATGCTGTTGAGCATCTGGCAGAGCTGTTGGATATAGGGTTCGCAGGCGGCATTATAAATGGTGGTGGTTCCCGTAGCCAGAGTGGCGGCCATTACGATATTTGCGGTCCCTGTAACGGAAGGTTCTTCCAGCAGAAGATACACGCCTTTCAATTCCGGTGCATCCAGCCGGAAATAGTCGTCGCCTGCATCATAAGAGAAATGGGCGCCGAGTTTTTCAAACCCGATGATATGTGTATCCAGTCTTCTTCTGCCTATTTTATCGCCTCCGGGTTTAGGTACAAACGCTTTTTTAAACCGGGCAAGCAGCGGACCTGCCAGCATCACGGAGCCACGAAGCTTTCCACTTTTTTTCCGGTAGGTATCACTGTTTAAATATTCAGTATTCACGTCATCTGCCTGAAAGCTGCAGACATGCCGGGACGAGCGATTGGTTTTTACTCCCATCTCTTCCAGGAGTTCAATAAGCAGATTAACGTCGAGAATATCGGGAATGTTGGAGATGGTTATTTTCCCTTTTGTAAGTAACACCGCACTGATTACCTGGAGCGCTTCATTCTTTGCTCCCTGAGGAGTAATCTCTCCCTTCAGCCGTTTACCACCGGTAACTTCAAAGGCATTCATTCAATATCTTTTCTTTTTGAATTTACCCCCCCGGTCGTTGTTCCGGTCGTTGTTCCGGTTATTATTATTATTATTGTTACGACTGAATTTCTGATTGCGCTTATTGCGGTAATCACCATATCCATTCCCGCTGCGTTCGCGGTTTTCAACAGGCCGGAAACTTCTGACAAAAGGCGTATTGGTGAACTCCAGTTGTCCGTTGGTGATGGCACTCAATTCTCCCTGAATAGCATCATCGTGCACCGTTTCCTTGTGCCAGTTAGCATACGCCAGTTTCATGTAATAAGCAATGGCATTGGCGAGTCCGTTTTTCTTATCCGGATTTTCTTCCTGAAGTGCTTTCTGAATGATCAGTTCGAGATTCTTGCCAAGATGAGAATGTTTCGGATATCTTTTCGGATAAGGAAGCGGTTCTGATTTCGGACGAAGGGTTTCCCGTGTGGGAATGGGATAAGGAGATGAAACATCCAATTTAAAATCAGATATCAGGAAAAGATGATCCCATAATTTATGGCGGAAATCCTCTACATTTTTCAGGTGCGGGTTCAAAAATCCCATGAGTTCAATCACTGACTGCGCGTTTCTTTCCCTCACTTCCCGGTCTTCAATGGTGAGCAGGTATTCGATCATCCGCTGGATATGGCGGCCGTATTCCCGCATAATCAGGTGATTACGCGTTGTATTATATTCCATTATTAGTAGAGCTTTTAGCAGACAAAACTACGAAAAAAAATCAGTCCACGATTACCTTGGTCAGGAACTGCCTGTTATTGCTGATATCCTGGGCCCTGAGGAAGTAAATCCCTCTGGCAGGATGATTAGTCAGCTCCATGCTGGCGAGGCTATTACCACCCATCTGAATCTGTTTTTTCTGTATAATCTGACCTGTTGTACTGATGAGTTCCAGATTAAAAGCACCTGTTTGCTTCTCGTCAAATTGAACAGTTACCCGGTTACTCACCGGATTCGGATAGATCTGAATACCTGGACGCTGATCCTGCTGAAGCAGGTTGATCACTTTAACGATCGAATAGGTAATATTTCCTTCCGGGTCCCTGCGTTTGATACGGAAGTATATTTCCCCCACATCAGGTGTAGCAGGGTGGTATTGATACTGGTATTGTGCAACCGTACCTGTTGGAGCAGATCCAGCAGGTACGGTTCCTGCACCAGACCAGCTTTCGCCGTCTTTGCTATATTGGATTTCATACGTTATATCTCTTTGATCATTTGCAGCCAGCCATTGCAATGAAATGTTCCCGTCTTTTTTAAATGCCGAAAAATTGCTGATAGCAGCTCCAAGCGCAGTTGCCGGGCACCAGTAATAGGTAAGGTTGAGCGTTCCGCCAAAAATAGTGGTTACCTTGGCCGCATAATTAGGTCCCCCCCTTGTACCAATCATCCCCCCATTGATTGTATATGAGAAGTTCACCGTTCCGAGTCCCAGGTAGGCTGCATTGCCACCCGTAGTGGCTATACTGGTTGGATTGGTAATCACATTATCAGGACCATGTGTTGCGGTATCACCGGGGGTTCCAAAGTAACTTAGCGTATCCGGACCATAATTTTTATTAAAACTGTGACTAATGTTTATGCCCGGGCCTGAAATAGTATTGTTTAAGGCTAACAAAAATTCGAAAATGGTGCTATCAGATGCTACAGGGGGCCCTGAAGCTGTCCGGACACCGGTATTGATTACACCACTTGTTGAAACACCCGATATGGTATCTTTCAGAGTTACACAGCTTAAAGTACCGATGGATGGATCAAATTGCTGAAAATTAAAATTTAAAGCACTCGCCGTTGTGGGTGCGATGGTTATTGACTGCGTGATCGCCGTTGCCGGTATACCACCGGTACAGAGACATTGGGAATAAGATGAGGATGGAATAAGGAAAAGGGCTATGAATGCCAACAGCACAGAGCCCCGGAGGTAAAAGTGTTTCATAGACACGGATTTTGATGACGGATTGACGGAAAACGAACCAACTGTAAATCTATTCAAGATCCCCCGGCATTACCAGCGAATTAGTACGTGAAGACCGGGATCGTAATTTCCGCAGTTTTTCTCCGTTTCGTTTTGACCGAAATAACAATTGTTTTTCCCTTTAACTTCGCCGGAAAGAACAGGGCCGGTTCGGGGAAATGCCCTGAATACGCCAAATAAATATGAAAAAATCCACGATTCAGATAGAGGTCTCCCTGGATGAAAATAAAATACCGGAACAAATTAACTGGAATGCCAGCGATACGTCTGCTGGAAATACCCGGAAAGCCAAGGCCTTCCTGCTTTCCCTATGGGATGGTCAGGAAAAAACCGCATTGCGGATTGACCTCTGGACCAAGGATATGATGGTGGATGAAATGGATGATTTTTTTTATCAGACCTTTATCACGCTGGCGGATACCTATCAGCGGGCGACTCAGCACAAAGAACTGGCTGCTGAAATCAAGGCATTTGCCCTTGACCTGTATAATAAAGCCAGGGCCAGTCAAATGAAAGAAAACAAACTATAATTTTTTAAAATGAGTCTCGAACAAAAGGTGATGGCGGACCTGAAAACAGCCATGCTGGCCAGGGATGAAAAATCACTCCGTTCACTCCGCGCTATCAAAGCGGCCATCATTCTGGCAAAAACTTCAGAAGGTGCCGGAGGAGAGATTAAAGAAGAAGAGGAAATAAAACTTTTGCAAAAACTGATCAAACAAAGGAAAGATTCACTGGAGATTTATCAGGCCCAGCAACGGAAAGACCTTGCTCAAAAAGAAGAAGAGGAGATTTCCGTGATCGGGAAATTTCTTCCTAAACAAATTTCCGGCGATGAACTTAAAGGCATTTTGCAAAAGATCATCGCAGAAACCGGTGCCAGTTCCCCTGCTGATATGGGTAAAGTGATGGGCGCTGCCACCAAACAGCTGGCGGGAAAAGCGGATGGCAAAAGCATCAGTGCTGCCGTAAAGGAATTGCTGGGCAAATCTGCATGAGTTGATACGTCATTTCTTTTTAGGCGTTTTCGATGAAGATAGTATCCGGGCCTTCGCGTCTTCCCATTTCACTCCTTTTACTTTTCCACTTTTAAAGTCTGCAGAACGTTCCTCCAGCTTTTACTCCACACTTACCATTACCGGTATATCAATATGCGTTGGATATTTTGCGGAGAAATAGATCGTTTGTGTGGCTTTAATGAAGTCGCTGTTTTTCGCTTCGTAAATATTCGGTACAAACTTTTGCGGATTGCGATCAATAACCGGGAACCAACTGCTCTGGACCTGTATCATCAGGCGATGGCCTTTTTTAAAAACATGATTCACTTCATGTAAACCAATCACAAATTCTTCCGGCTTGTTTGGAACAAGCGCTTCTGGTTTCGAAAAACTTTTCCGGTACCTGCCGCGGAATACGTCCATGGCTATCGGAAACTGATAACCACTCATTAAATAATTTACTGAATCCCAGGCAGGATATACATCAATAAGTTTAACCACCCAATCAGCATCCGTTCCGGTAGTTGAAGCAAACAAATGTGCGGTTATGGCACCGGTTACGATAAGATCTTCCTTTAATGAATCGGTAGAAAAACTGATCACATCCGGTCGGGTATATACGAAGCGCTGATCCTCCACCTGCCAGGGTCTCCAACGACTTCCGGGTGCATAGGTAGCTTCCACGGGCAGCTCCCGATAAGGAACCGGTTTTTGTGGATCGCTTACATATTGGATGGATCCATTGTTAGCTTTTGGTTTATTAATACCGGCTGTATGATTCGGTCCGGCATATACATGCTGTATCGTTGCTTCCTTCGGCGGCCAGCTGCTATACGTCTTCCATTCATTGGTTCCGGTTTGGAATGCATAAGCCTCATCAAACTTTCCATCTCCAATACCTTTGAGATAATAATCAAACCATTTCTTCTGCAGGAGCCGGAACCAGTCACCGGTATTACTGCCAAAGGAAATTTTTCCGATACTGTCTCCTTTCCGGCTTCCCCACTGTCCGTGATACCAGGGTCCCAGCACAATGTGATTCCGGTTGAAGCTGTCTTTCTTTTCCATATGGCCGTACATCAATTGAGGTCCGTTGATGTCTTCCTGATCATAATAACCACC
>JAYVXJ010000099.1:0-2514 GCA_043785285.1 Chitinophagaceae bacterium | reverse complement strand
TCACCCAATATGAAATGATGGAAGAAAGGGTAATGAACCGGCTGAAATCCATTTCCATGGGATTTCGTCCTTTCAAAGTAGAGCTGAAAGATTTCGGCAGCTACCCCTCACATACCCTCTTCATCAACGTGATCTCCAGGGAACCAATCCGTGAACTGGTGCGCGAAATCCGCGAATCCCAACGGATACTGAAACCAGACAATGAACACAAGCCGCATTTCGTGGACGATCCACAGATAACATTAGCGGGAAAACTGCTTCCCTGGCAATATGAAAAAAGCTGGCCCGAATATTCCCATCGTCATTTTACCGGCAGGTTTATGGCCGAAAGCATGCTTCTCTTAAAACGTCGTCAGGGCGATAAAGCCTGGCAAATTGTGGAACGCCTCGAATTTCAGAATTTGCCTGTGGCCATTAAGCAGGGAGAATTATTTGGTTGATAGTTGATGGTTGATAGTTGATGGTTGATAGTTGATGGATTTCAGGTGTGAATCTGCACTTACAGGCCCTCCCCCACCTATATTATATCTTGAACTAACACATAAAGTCCATCAACCATCAACCATCAACCATCAACCAAACAAGAATGACCGATCCACTTCAATACCTCAAAGGCCGCGGTGCGCAAATCAATACCCGGAATCGTTTCCTCCGCGATGAAGTCACAAAAGAACATATAGAAGGTATCGACGACTGGACGGAACCGAATGTAGCTACCCGGTATATTGAGCAGGAATCAAAATCCATTGTAAATAAAGTGGACAGTCCTGATGTTGGCATGATGTACAGCATGAATCCCTATGCCGGATGCGAACATGGCTGCATCTATTGCTATGCCCGCAATGTGCATGAATACTGGGGTTACAGCGCCGGGCTGGATTTTGAGCGCAAGATTATCGTCAAGAAAAATGCGCCGAAGTTGCTACGCAAATTTCTGATGAATCCGAAATGGGAATGCGTGCCTATCGCAATGAGCGGCAATACGGACTGCTATCAGCCCGCAGAAAAAATTTACCGGCTCACGCGGGGTCTGCTGGAAGTCTGCAATGAATTCAACCAGCCCGTAGGCATGATAACTAAAAATTCAGGGATGTTGCGGGATAAAGATCTGCTGCAGGAAATGGCGAAAAAGAACCTGGTCTCCATACTGGTTTCCATCACTTCCTTCAACGAAGATCTTCGCCAGAAAATGGAACCGAGAACCACTACGGCAACTCAACGACTACGCACAATAAGGGAGCTAAGTGAATTGGGCGTCAGATCTGGCGTTATGCTTGGCCCCATGATACCCGGACTGAACGAACACGAAATGCAGCGCATCATGAAAGAAGCCAGTGAAAACGGAGCGACCTTCTCCGCCTATACCTTTATCCGGCTGAATGGTGCCATCAAATTGCTATTCCACGACTGGCTGTATAAGAATTTTCCGGACCGTGCCGACAAGGTCTGGCACATGATCGAAGACGGTCATGATGGTAAAGTGAATGATTCCCGCTGGGGCACCCGGATGCGTGGTGAGGGATCGATCGCGGATCTGGTCAGCCAGCAGTATAAAAAATACGGCAAACTCTACGGATTGAACGCCGAAAGATGGGAACTGGATTGCAGTCGGTTCCTCCGGCCGGGGGAGCAGGGGAAGTTGTTTTAATAAGAGTTCAGGTGCATTTCCTAGTAAGAAAATCGGCTATATTTGCACTCGCAACACGATCCGTTGTAGAGGGCATGGAAAAGACTGCTTTAGAGGGCAATTCTTTAGACCTTGGAATGTGGTTAGCAACTAATTAGATTAAAAACTTGTGATTCAGATCCTGGCGACTTATCATATAGCTGAAGGTTTGAGAAATAGTTGGAAGGGTGCAGGGAGTCATCATCAGTATGGCTGCCTGCACCTTTTTCGTGTACCAGGAACGGAACGGATTTTGCGGTAGGAGCTCGATTTTTGTTATCTCATTGAAAACTAACCGGTTGCATGAAATACATGGGACTGAGATGGCGAAGCTTTTTAATTGCCGCCCGTTTTTTAAACTCATTTTCAAATTAATCCCCGTTGCCTTCGTTAACTTCCCATTGGTATGCGATATACACCAAACCCAGGTGGGAGAAGAAGGTCCATGCCCTGCTGACGGAGAAAAAACTCGAATCCTATTGCCCTCTGAACAAAGTCCGGAAGAAATGGAGTGACCGGATGAAAACGGTAGAAGAGCCCTTGTTTAAGAGTTACGTATTTGCAAGAGTGAACGAGGAAGAACAAACCAAGGTTCGGATGACGGCTGGGGTGATGAATTTTGTGTACTGGCAAGGCAAGCCAGCGGTGATCCCGGCAAGAGAGATTGAAATTATCCGGAAATTTTTGAATGAATACGAAAACGTGATTGCGGAACCTTTGCAACTGAAAAAAGACGGAAGGGTAACCATTAAGCAGGGATTATTTATGGACCACGAAGCCAGAGTGCTGAAAGTGGAAGGCAACCGGGTGAAAGTGGTTATCGAAAGTATTGGTTATACATTGATCGC
>JAYVXJ010000098.1:0-2514 GCA_043785285.1 Chitinophagaceae bacterium | reverse complement strand
GTAAGGGGACTGTTTTTTAGGGGCACTAAGTGTTTACACTTATTTATTGGGCTGCTGCAAACTGCCTTGTTTCCCATTTTGACAGATTTGGACAGTGTTCATAATCCTTATCTATCATAATATAGTAAGTGGTAATTCTTGCCTGAAACCATTTTTGCAATGCATTACCTCTTTTTTCTTCCTGGGCCCGCTGGGAAATCCAGTTATAATCATCCCTGAGATTTTCCTTGTGTGGTTCTGATTTAGAGAGCAGATATACAAGACGAACACCTTTCTTACCCCGGTCATCCGAAAATGGGGTGGGTTTGGAATATTCGCCTGGTTTTAAAGTGGAATTTTTAAGCAGGAGCACCATACTCTTATCCAGCTCATCAATTTGTAAAAAGTTGGAACCATCGTGTGCCAGCAGCATACCTGCTGTGAATTTCGCATTTTCATCATCACTGAATTTGGCGACAGCCTCCCCGAAACTCAGGGTTCCCGATACCAGTTTATCCCGGACGGAATCCAGTTTGGCGATGGCTTCATTGGATTCTGTTTCAGTAATCTGAGGTATGCGAAGAATGTGACGGATGATGGCATCATCACCTGAACGGCTCACCATCTGGATGATATGATATCCGAATTTTGATTTTATAACGGGAGAGATCTGTCCTTCTTTCAATCGGAATGCGTTGGCCAGAAATACAGGATCCCACTGCTTATCATTCCGGGTAAGCTGGTAGGTACCCCCATTGTTCTTGGTTCCCGGATCATCTGAGTATAAACTTTCAAGGGTTTCAAAACGCTTGCTGCCACTTTCCACTTCTTTTTTATAACCATTCAACTCATCAATGGCCAGCAATTCAATATCCCGGCTGGGTTTCGGGTAGACTACGATTTGTCCAAGCTGCATTTTTGATTCAAAAAACAACAGACTGTCTTTGGGAATTTTATCAAAATATTCTTTGACTTCTGTTGGCGTAATTTTAATGGCGTCTACGATTTTGCTACGCATACCCGCAGCCATTCTCTGTTCCTTTATGGGCTGCCGGAAATCTTCCCGCATCTGATAGACAGACCTTCCGGAAATCTGTTCCAATGCTTCTTTGCTTCCATATTGGGAAACGAAATAACGTATCCGCTGATCAATTTCTGCCTCTACTTCTTCATCCGTTACGGGGATAGAATCTTTTTGTGCCTGCAGTACAAGCGCCTTTTGGGTGAGCATGCCATCCAGGAGAGCACAGTCGTTTTGTTCCTGACCGCCCTGTCTTCTGATATCTTCATTCGCTAAAAAGAGTTCTGATTTCAGCACAATCTTATCGCCAACGATGCCAATGATTTTATCCGCCACTACTTTTTGCTGACAAAAACCAGCAAGTCCAAGGAGCATAGCGAATCCGGTAATAAATATATTTTTCATAAACGGGTGCTAAAACGTTCAAAAATACGCCTGATAGAACCTGTTGAAGGGGGACTCGGGCGATTTAACAAAACATTGCTTTTGCAGCTTTCGGTGCAGTAGCCGGAATAAGCCGGTAAAATGATATTCCGGCCCATTTCCCAAGTGGCTCTGACAGGATTTTATATAAATTAAAGCGTTCTTTTTACTTCTTCTTCTTCGTATGCTTCAACGATATCTCCTACATGGTAATCGCTGTAATTTTTTATGGTCAATCCGCATTCCATACCGGAAGGTACTTCCTTTGCATCGTCTTTAAAGCGTTTCAGGGAGGCCAGTTCGGCTGTTGCCCCTTCCCCAATCGGATAGATTACGATACCATCACGAACCAGCCTGATCTTGGAATTCCGGTAGATTTTACCATCCAGCACAAAACAACCGGCAACGGTTGCCTTATCAAATTTGAATACATTCCGGATTTCCACATTAGCCACCACTCTTTCCTGGATTTTCGGTTCCAGCATACCTTCCATCGCGCTCTTCACTTCTTCAATGGCATTATAAATGATGGAGTAGGTCTTGATTTGCACGCCTTCATTTTCTGCCAATTTGGAGGCCTGCAGGGAAGCACGCACATTAAAGCCGACGACTACTGCATCGGAAGCTGTTGCGAGTAACACATCACTTTCCGTAATGGCACCCACTGCCTTATGAACAACGCGTACGGCAATTTCTTCCGTAGATAATTTTTGAAGGGAATCACTCAGCGCTTCTACAGAACCATCCACGTCACCCTTAATGATGAGATTTAGTTCCTTAAAGTTGCCGAGGGCCAGGCGTCGTCCGATTTCATCCAGGGTAATATGTTTTTTAGTACGGATACCCTGCTCACGAAGTAACTGAGCGCGTTTAGTAGCCGCACCTTTTGCTTCTCCTTCATCTGTATAAACCCGGAATTTTTCACCTGCCTGAGGCGCTCCGTTGAGCCCCAGTATTAATACCGGAGCAGAAGGTGGTGCATCTTCCACTTTTTTATTTCTTTCATTGAACATGGCCTTGATCCTTCCGAAATACTGACCGGACACAACGAGGTTGCCATTTTCCAGGGTTCCTCCCTGCACCAGCACAGT
>JAYVXJ010000097.1:0-8349 GCA_043785285.1 Chitinophagaceae bacterium | reverse complement strand
ATTAAAAGACCTTTTTATCTTGCATTGCATTTATCTTGCATTGCATTTATCTTGCATTGCATTTATCACCTAAACAATATGAAATATGAAAAAAGTCCTCGTGATCGCCGCCTTGCTGGGGCTCACTTATGCCTGCTCCAATAACGGATCTGAAAAGAAGGAAAACGCCGCAAGCGATCAGTCTGCCAACACAGCGCCTGCTGCTTCTCCAGCAGAAGGTGTCGGCAAATTCACACATGTTGATCTGGGTTCAAACCTGGATAAAAAACTGGCTGATGGTGGGAAGACCGTCTACGAAATGAAATGTGAAGCCTGTCATAAGCTCTCCGCGGAAAAGCTGGTAGGGCCGGGTTGGAAAGATGTTACTCAAAGAAGAAAACCGGAATGGATAATGAATTTCGTGACCAATACCGAAGAAATGCTCAATAAAGACACTTCAGCACAGGCTATGTTGGAAATATGTATGGTGAAAATGCCTAATCAGAATTTATCTGATGAAGATGCCCGCAAAGTGCTCGAGTTCATGCGGGGAAATGATGGAGTTAAGTAAGTCAACTTAATATACAATTACATTTATGAAATCAGCTAACCAGCTTATTGTATTGGCTGCGGGGATAATTACGTTCTTATCCTTCAATGCCTGTAAGCCCAAAAATGCAGCAACGGTAGTAAGTGCAGACGCCGCAGCGAAAGTATATGTGGCGCCCGGAAAATATGATGAATTCTACAATTTTGTATCCGGTGGGTTTAACGGACAGGTATCCGTTTACGGCATACCCTCGGGAAGGGTTCTGAAAATTATTCCTGTTTTTTCAGTATTTCCGGAAGATGGATATGGTTATAGTGAAGAAACCAGGCCTATGCTGAACACAACCCATGGTTTTGTTCCCTGGGATGACCAGCATCATCTTGAGCTTTCACAAACCAATGGGATAGCCGATGGACGCTGGTTGTTTGCCAATGCAAACAATACACCCCGTGTGGCCCGGATCAATCTATCCACGTTTAAAACGGAAGAGATCCTGGAATTGCCGAATAGTGCGGGGAATCACTCTTCTCCTTTTACTACTGAAAACACAGAGTATATAGTGGCGGGTACCCGGTTTAGTGTTCCCATGGGCGATAATCAGGATGTGCCCATCAGCTCTTATAAAGAGAATTTTCATGGCACGGTTAGCTTTATCCGTGTTGATCCTAATTCAGGCCACCTGAGTATCGCCTTTCAACTGATGCTGCCGGCAATAGATTTTGATCTGAGTCATGCCGGAAAAGGCCCTTCGCACGACTGGTTCTTTTTCTCCAGTTACAATACAGAACAAGCGCATACCCTGCTGGAGGTAAATGCTTCCCAGCGCGATAAAGATTTTATCATGGCCGTGAACTGGAAGAAGGCTGAAGAATATGCCAAACAGGGGAAAGGCGTAAAAAAGAAGGTTGCGTATACCCATAATATTTATGATGAAAAAACGCATATGGCAACGAGTGCCATTGAAAATGATGTTTTGATATTGGATCCAAAGGTGCTCAAGGATATCGTGTATTTCATTCCCTGTCCAAAATCTCCTCATGGTTGTGATGTTGATCCAACAGGAGAATATATTGTCGGTAGCGGCAAACTGGCAGCATTGATTCCTGTATTCTCGTTCACTAAAATAATGAAAGCTATTGCAGATAAAAATTATGAAGGCGATTATGAAAGTATTCCGGTTATCAAATACGAAGCGGCCTTATACGGGGAAGTAAAAAAACCGGGTCTCGGGCCACTTCATACGGAATTTGACGGCAGAGGAAATGCGTATACTTCTTTCTTTATTTCTTCCGAAGTAGTAAAATGGAGCCTGAAAGACCTGAAAGTACTGGATCGTGTTCCTACCTATTATTCTGTTGGTCATTTAAGTATTCCGGGAGGCGATACCCGGAAACCTTCCAACAAATACCTGATTGCCTATAACAAAATCACGAAAGACCGGTATCTGCCTACAGGTCCGGAGCTTGCGCAAAGTGCCCAGTTGTATGATATTTCCGGAGATAAGATGCAATTGCTATTGGATTTTCCCACCATCGGCGAACCACATTATGCACAGGCTATAGAAGCAGATTTAATCAGGCAGCATTCCGTGAAATTTTTCAAGATAGAAGATAATGCAAATCCGTATGCTACAAAGGGTGAAAGAGAATCAAAAGTAGTTCGTGAAGGGAATAAGATTCATGTATATATGACGGCTATCCGTTCGCATTTTGCGCCGGATAATATTGAAGGTGTGAGATTAGGCGACGAAGTTTATTTTCATGTTACTAACCAGGAGCAGGATTGGGATATACCGCATGGCTTTGCTGTTAAGGGCAATAATAATGCAGAAATATTAATCATGCCGGGGGAAACGTCAACCTTGAAATGGGTTCCGCAAAAAATAGGTATCTATCCGATCTATTGCACTGATTTCTGTAGTGCTCTTCATCAGGAGATGCAGGGATATGTGCGGGTTTCGCCGGCAAATAGTAAAGTACCACTGGTCTGGGGTACCAATAAGCCGCTGCAAGATTCGGTTTTAACAAAAAACTGATCTTGTGCTCCAGGGGTTAGGGACGAGGATACCTAACCCTTTTATTCATTCAAAAAAGATATAATGAGAAACCGGCTGGCTTTGTCCACGCGGCTGATAATCATCATTGCTTCACTGGCCATGATCGCCGTATTGTATCTGCCCATCTGGCGAATTGAATTAACCGCACCACAATATCCGGAAGGATTGGTTTTAAAGATCTATGCTAATAGATTAGCCGGAGCCGTGGACATAATCAATGGATTGAATCACTATATTGGTATGGCAACTCTGCATACCAGGGATTTTGTGGAGTTTGTCACGCTGCCGTATATCATCGGGGGCTTTTTGGCCCTTGGATTTTTGATAGCCCTGTTCAACAGAAGATCCCTTTTTTATGGCTGGTATATTCTTTTTATGCTAATCGCATTCACCTCCATGATTGATTTTTACAGGTGGGAATACAATTATGGCCATAATCTGGATCCCTTTGCGCCCATCAAGGTGCCAGGTATGGTATACCAGCCTCCTCTGATCGGATATAAGCAGCTGCTCAATTTCACTGCCTTTTCCATTCCGGATTCCGGTGGATGGATATTTATTGGAGTTGGTGTTTTGATTACTGTTGCGTTGATCCTGGAAGGGAGGAGGGTAATAAAGTCTGCTTTGAAATTCCCTGCTAAAATAGTTGCGGTTTGTTTACTTGCCGGCACGGTATCCTTTTCCGGATGCAGCTCAATGCCGGAACCCATTCATTACGGGCAGGATAATTGTGATTTCTGCAAGATGGGTATACTGGATAAAAAATTCGGAGGAGAGATTATCACGATTAAGGGGAAGGCATATAAATTTGATGATATGCATTGTCTGCTGGGTTTTGTTAACGCAAAAACAATTGATAAAAAAGAAATTGCCTCCATTTATTTTGTTGACTTTACCGGCGGACATCAGTTTATAAAATCCGGTGAAAGTTTTCTATTAAAGTCGGATAGGTTACATAGTCCAATGAACGGAGATATTGCTGCGTTTAAGAATCAGGATAGCGCAAAGGTTTATCAACAGGAATGGAAGGGGCAGTTAATCAAATGGGAAGATTTATACCAATAATCATGTTCTTCTTTCTGCCTGCCCTTGTTTTTGCAAAAACCTGGCGGGTAAGTAAAAATGGGGCTCTCCGATCCATTCAGACAGCGGTAAATAGCGCTTCTGCCGGGGATTCCATATGGGTTGAAAAAGGAATTTACCTGGAAAAAGGATTGTTGATCAATAAACCCCTTTTTATTAAGGGCATAGACATGCCCATACTTGATGGGGAGAATAAATATGAGATCGTTGCCGTGAAATCAGACCAGGTTAGCTTAGAAGGATTTCATTTACGGAATTCCGGATTTTCAGGATGGAATGATATTGCCGGAATTAAAATTTACAATGCAAGAAATGTGGTGATCCGTTCAAATTGGCTGGAGAATACTTTTTTTGGTATTTATTGCCTTAATTCCAACAATTGCACCATCATTAATAACAGCCTGCGCTCAAATGCAGAAGATGAAATCCAATCAGGCAATGGCATCCATTGCTGGAAATGCGACAGCATGCAGATAATAGATAATACCATTACCCTGCACCGGGACGGAATTTATTTCGAGTTTGTAACCAATTCGCTTATTCAACATAACAATAGTTATAATAATGTACGTTATGGATTACATTTTATGTTTTCCCACAACGACAGCTATAAAAATAATGTGTTCAGGGATAACGGGTCGGGGGTATCAGTGATGTTTTCGCATGGCGTAAATATGCTGGGTAATACCTTTGAAGGGAACCTGGGAGGCTCCGCGTATGGGATACTGATGAAGGAAATAACGGATAGTCATGCTGAAGAAAATCATTTTTCCAATAACACCTGCGGAATCTATATGGAAGGCACCACCCGCATCATGATAACCAAAAATACGTTTGAAGGAAATGGATGGGCAATGAAGATCCAGGCAAGCTGCTTAGATGATACCATTGTAAGGAATAATTTTAAAGGGAACACGTTTGACGTCGCGACAAACGGTTCACTGGTATTGAATAAGTTTAATAATAATTATTGGGATAAATATGAGGGATACGATCTGAACCGGGATGGGATTGGTGATGTGCCCTACCGGCCAGTAAGCATGTATTCCATGATTGCAGAGAGAAACCCGACCACGATGATGTTGTTCCGTAGCTTTATTGTTGCTCTGCTGGATAAAGCTGAAAAAATAATTCCCAGCATGACTCCGGAAGATCTGAAAGACGATGCCCCAATGATGAAACCTTTGGCATTATGATTATTGCAACAAACGTTAATAAGCGTTTCGGCAGGTTGAAAGCGCTGGACAATGTAAGTCTCACCTGCAATAAAGGGCAGAGTATTTCCCTGGTCGGTCCAAATGGTTCGGGAAAAACAACATTCATTAAATGCCTGCTCGGCATGGTGGTGCCGGACAATGGCTTTATTACTTTTAATAATAAAAATATTGCGCACGACTGGACCTATCGTTCTCATATCGGTTATATGCCGCAGATCGGGCGGTTTCCGGATAATATGCGCATAGCCCAGGTATTTGATATGATGAAAGATATCCGGAAAAATTCCAATACCGGGGTTGATAAAGACCTGATAACGGCATTTGGTTTAGATAAAATCATGGACAAAAGGATGCGGACTCTTTCGGGAGGTACCCGGCAAAAAGTGGGTGCCAGCCTCGCTTTCCTGTTTAATCCGGACGTTCTTATTCTGGATGAACCCACAGCCGGACTGGATCCGGTTTCCTCAGAAATACTGAAAGAGAAAATCATTTCACAAAAGCAAAACGGAAAACTCATTCTGATCACTTCTCATATTCTCAGCGATCTGGAAGATATTACCACAGAGATTATTTATATGCAGGAAGGGAAACTCAGGTTTCACAAAAGCCTGCAGCAATTAAAAGAAGATACCGGTGAAGAGAAGTTGGCCAGAGCCATTGCCAAAGTGATGAAAGCAAATGCTCAGGAATGAAAAAAATGATCAAATATGTAGTGCTGGATATTCTCCGGAACCGGATTGTGCTGGCGTATACGGTATTTCTGCTGGTCATTTCGTTGAGTGTATTCAACCTGGAAGACAATGCGGCAAAAGGAATGCTGAGTTTACTCAATATCATTCTTATTATCGTTCCACTGATCAGTATTATTTTTTCAACCATATATGTTTATAATTCTACAGAGTTCATTGAGCTCCTGGTTTCGCAACCGATAAAAAGAACAGGGTTGATATTAAGTATTTTCACCGGATTGTCCATATCTCTCCTGGTGGCTTTTTTTGTGGGAGCCGGATTGCCAATACTCTTATATAGCCCTTCTGCGGCAGGAATTATCATGATTGCCGTTGGCATGGTATTGACCCTGGTATTTGTATCGCTGGCTGTATTGGCTTCTGTGATTACACGGGATAAGGCAAAAGGAATCGGCGTATCCATTTTATTATGGTTTTATTTTGCCTTGATCTATGACGGGATTATATTATTTATATTGTTTCAGTTTAGTGATTACCCCATGGAAAAAGCAACTATCGGATTCAGTTCATTAAATCCGATCGATCTTGGGCGTATCATGATCTTGTTGAAATTGGATATTGCTGCCATGATGGGCTATACAGGTGCAGTATTTAAGGATTTTTTCGGCGGATTCTGGGGCATGTTGTATGTTTTGCTGGTCATGCTTTTGTGGATTGTTCTCCCTACCTGGCTCGCCGTGCGTAAATTTAACAGCAAGGATTTATAAAAAGCCAGGATCAGAAGTTATTTCATCTTGAGCGAGATGAATTGATGATGAAACCAATTTAAAAATACAAGCCGGGGTTCATATAAATCGATGAAAAAGTGTGATCTGATCCGGCTATTTTTGGAATCATTTTAACAACCCATATAGATCTTTATAGTATTCTACTTTGTCCGCTTCATTTATTTCTACAGAGCGATATACGACAAATACCGGAACAGGTTTTTTTAATTCAAGCGTTATAGGTTTCTGGTCTTTTAAACAGGATTGGAGATAAGCAGAATCCAGTTGCCCGTTCAGTAAATAATTGCCCAGTTCAACCGGCTTCTCCAGGCGTATACATCCGTGACTATAATAGCGGTATGCTGACTGAAAAGCGGATTTTAAATTGGTATCGTGCATATATATGTCGTACGGACTGGTAAGATTAAATTTGATTACACCTAAAGCGTTATCACAACCGCCGGACTGCCGGATACGGTATGGAAAATTGGTTTTATCATAAAGCGGCCAGTTAAGCGTATCGGGGTTAATTATTTTTCCCTGCTCATCAACCACCTGCATATTCATTTTAGCAATCAAATCCGGAGATTTTTTAAACAGAGGAAAAAATTCATTCAACATAATTTTACGGGGTACGTTCCAGTAAGGGTACAATATGATTTGATTACAGTATGCAGCAAACCGCGGAGTTCTGGTAGATGGTTTGCCCAGCACCACTTTCATTTTCAATTTTAAAGTATCGTTTTCATAATACTTTAATGTGGCAGAAGGGATATTAACAACAATATATTTCCCGATATGAAAATGCTGAATCCATCGAAAAAGATGGAGGGAAGTAGTTAAAGGTTTTGCAGAATCAGTGATCCCCGTTGAAAATCGTTGCTGTAATTCGGCTTTCAGCAACTGGTATTCTTTTTCTTTTGGTTCGAGTGAATTTAAAAATTGACGAAGGGAAAGGTCGGACGTTATTGTAACCAGTTTATCCAAAATGTAATTATTATCAGCTTCAGCATATTTTGAAGAAATTTCATCAGCATTTATCCAGCTGCTGATATTAATGCCCTGGTAAATATCCTTGCAGTATGCTATGGCAATATCTGTAAAAATTCTGTCTTTTGCCATTGCCTCAAAGCTGTCTGTAGAAGGAAAGGAGACTGCCATGTTTTCCGCGAGATCTGCATAGTGATATTTAGTTTTATCGAGCCCGATACTTGCTGAACTGTCAATGCCATTTTTAAGTGCCAGTCTTAAGAGGGAAGATTGTTCTCCCGTTGAGAACCAGAATAATTCCTGTTGGTTAATGCTATAAAATTTATCAACGAGTATTGGATGAATTAACTGAACAGTTGTATACTTATTGAATGAGCCGGGTGGCGAAGCCGGCAAGCTTTGCGAGAATAAAAGGCCCGCTGAAAAAATCAGGACACCAAAACCAATAATTACTTTTATTAATCTCATATAGACTATTCATTAAATCCCTGCCATCCTAAAGACGGTGACAAATGTATTGTAAAGGAAAGGTGCAAATCAGGATATCGATCAGCCTAAAGCATGAACTTTGTCAGGCTAATCATCTATTTATTTTATCTTCCGGTAAAAAGGCGCTTGACGGTTTGTGCAGTTTAACGCTCGATCAAATATGCGTAATAAAAACAGGCGCATTGGTCTCTCTTAGCAACAGATCTGCGAGGCTTTTGTGGAACCACATGGACAGACTGCTTCTATGATAGGCACCAGCGATTACCAGGATATCCGGACCTTCATGAGAAAGGATCTTTGCAATTTCCTTTTCGTGTCCTTTCAGCACCTGATAGGTGACATTTTGATAGTGTCTTTTCATCCACTCTTTCATTAATTTATTATCCGGCAAATGCAGCGTTGAGTTGTCTTTTTTTGCACTCAGCAGTTTTGTTTCCAGATTACTCATTTCAGGCAGGATATAATTGAACATTTTAATGGCCTGAATGGAGGAAGGCCTGCCATCATATAACAGGATCAATTTCTTTAT
>JAYVXJ010000096.1:0-2518 GCA_043785285.1 Chitinophagaceae bacterium | reverse complement strand
AAAAGCAAAAAAACAGTTTACCATTGTTGATTCCATGCTCACCTGTTTTGAATACTGGTTCGGGCCTTATCCTTTTTATAAAGATGGATACAAACTGGTGGAAGCACCTTATCTGGGTATGGAACACCAAAGTAATATCGCTTACGGAAATCATTTTCTGCAGGGGTATGCCGGCAGGGACCTTTCTGAAACCGGATGGGGAATGAAATGGGATTTCATTGTGGTACATGAAAGTGGTCACGAATGGTTTGGCAATAACATTTCCTGCAAAGACATTGCAGATGAATGGATCCACGAATCCTTTACCAACTACAGCGAGACCCTTTATACGGAATATTATTTCGGAAAAGCCGCAGGCAACGAATACAATATCGGGATAAGAAAAAATATTGAAAATAAATTGCCGATCATTCAACACTATGGGGTTAATTATGGTCCGGTGGGAACGGATGAATACTACAAAGGAAGTAATATGATCCATACCATCCGCCAGGTGATCAATAATGACAGGCTGTTCCGGAAAATCCTGCGCGGACTGAACCAAACTTTTTATCATAAAACCATAACTGCCCCGGACGTCGAACAATACATTAACCGGGTTTCCGGCAGAAACTTTACCCCGGTGTTTAATCAGTATCTGAGAAGTATTCAGATTCCGGTATTTGAATACCAACAAACCGGGCACCAGCTGCAGTACCGTTGGAATAACTGTAACGCAGATTTCAACATGCCCTTGAACGTTTTTATAGAGGGTGAACACTGGCTTAAGCCTACCCCGAAATGGCAACAGCTGAATCTGAATTTAAAAGGAAAAACAAGACTTACCGTAGATAAAAATTTTTATATCGGAGTTAAAAATGATAATGACCGGGACGCAGCCCGGTGAATTGATCCAAATCCTCCATCTTTGCAGCGCAACTACATTTGCGTATGAGTACAATCCGGCGGCAAAGCATTCTTTCATCCGGCATTATTTATTTAGGCTTTGCGCTGGGCTTTCTGAATGTTTATTTATTTACGCGGGAAGGCGGATTTACCCCGGAAGAATATGGATTATACGGAACATTTATTGCGATTGGCAATGTGATCAATTCCTTCGCTAATCTGGGCATGCAGGCCTATATCTTTAAATTCTACCCCTTTTATCATGATAATCTGAACGTGCGGGATAACGACATGATGGGATGGGCGTTCGTCACTTCCCTGGTGGGTTTTCTGATGGTCATGATGGCAGGATATATTTTTGAAGGCCTGGTAATCCGGAAATTCGGCGCTCATTCTGCCGAACTCATAACTTACTATTCCTGGATATTCCCATTTGGTTTTGGGTTGACGATGTATTCTTTGCTCGAAGCGTATGCCTGGCAGTTAAAGAAATCCGTACTCACTACTTTCCTCCGCGAAATGCTGTTCCGTTTATTCACTACGGTACTCATCGTTCTGGTGTTTACCCGGGTGATCCATGATTTCGATCTTTTCATCAAGCTCTATGCGCTCACGTATATTCTGCTGGCTATCATCCTGTTTGTTTTATTGATCCGGTCCAAACAAATTCATCTTACGCTACGGATCAGTCGCGTTACCCGGAAATTCTTCAAAAAAATTGTTTTACTAAGCTCCTTTATCTGGAGCGGCAGCCTGATTTATACTATCGCCAACGTGTTCGATCAGATTGTGATTGCCGCAGTGATGCCGAACGGGCTGGCCTGGGCAGGTATTTTTACCCTTGCCCAAAATGTTGCCAGCCTGATTCAGGCTCCCCAGCGGGGGATAATTGCTGCTTCTATCGGACCTTTATCCAGGGCATGGAAAGACAAGGACTTTGACAAGATCAACCGGATTTATCAGCGTTCATCCATCAACCAGCTTATTTTTGCCTGCGGCATTTTTGTTTTGATATGGATCAATTTTACGGATGGTGTCAAAACCTTTCATCTGCAACCAAACTACCTGCAGGCGCAACAGGTATTTTTATTTCTGGGGCTAATGCGTATACTCGACATGGGCACCGGCGTAAACGCCCAGATCATCGGCACTTCAACTTTCTGGAGATTTGAATTCTTTACCGGGATGATCCTGCTGGCCATTTCTCTCCCGCTCAATTATATACTCACCAAAAAAATGGGTGTGGTAGGCCCTGCCATCGCAACGTTCATTGCACTCGCTGTTTACAATACGATCCGGTATTTTTTCCTGCTTAGAAAGTTTAACATGCAACCTTTTAATATCCGGACGATGCTTACACTCCTGCTGGCGCTGGCGGGTTATTATTTAACGCATCTCCTGTTTCAGAACAGGCATGGCATTGCCGGGATGGCGCTCAGGACGGGAATGTTTATTATCATTTATTTCGCCGGCGCATGGCTCTTTAAATTATCGCCCGACATTATCCCGGTTTGGAATACTTTAAAAAAGAAAATTCCGATTCCCTATCTTCGCAGCCGCAAATAAGTTCTTACCAGATGATCACGAGAAGAAATATCAGGGTTAAAATCATGCAGACCCTATACTCCCTGGA
>JAYVXJ010000095.1:0-8361 GCA_043785285.1 Chitinophagaceae bacterium | reverse complement strand
CCGATGCAAACCGCGTGGAAGAGCTGGAAAAGAAAAAGATTCGTGGCAGTGAAGTTATCGTGCTGAATACCCTGCGAAAAGAAACACACATTTCCCATTTTAACCTGCAGGAAGCTATTGACCTCGTGCAGGAACTACAAATACCCCAGGCATATTTTACCCATATCAGTCACCAATTAGGAAAACACGCCGATGTGCAGCTGGAATTGCCGGATGGCATAGCGCTTGCATATGATGGACTGGTTATTGAAGTTGGTAGTATATAATACCTTCTGCCATTCGTGCGTTCAGCATGATTTTAGCATGGTTTTAACAATAAGAATCTTAAACTTTTACGTTCTTATCCCATCTCAATGCATCTGCAAAACAAACTTTATGAAAAAAACGATTTTGTTAACCGGGTTGATGTTAGGGATACTGGGAATTTCTTTCAGTCAGTCATCTATTGAATTCATTCCCATGGGTGGATATACATTCCCGGAAAAGCTCAATTTTGATCAATCTTATGGCCGCATTGGAGATGCATTCAATGTAGGAGGTTCCTTTCAGTTTAATTTTAACCGGCATTTTGGTTTGGAGCTGATGTACAACCGGGTAGATGCAACCGCAAAAATGTATGACTATGGCAATCCCGTTAACCGGCCGCCATTCTATCAGACTCAGACGGGTATTAATTATATTATGCTTGGTCCGGTGTCTACTGCGCAGGTGCCCGGATCACCGGTTCACCTGTTTTTTGGTGCCTTGCTGGGCGCGGCAATATATACGCCGGGTCCGGATGACCTTTCCAGCAATGTTGGTTTTGCCTGGGGATTGCAAACAGGAGCAAACATTTATTTTACCAGAAGGTTAGGCTTGAGGATCAGTGGCCGGTTATTATCAGGCGCTGCACCTAATCATGGATCCGGATATTATTTTGGAAGTTTTGGAGAAAGTCATGGTGGTTATTTTTCCAACCCATCTATCTACCAGTTAGGATTTAACGCAGGATTAGTGATCGGGTTAGGACAAGCATTGCCTGAATACAAACGTGCTGAAAGAACACCGCACCGTAGACCTGCATCCCACCCGCGGAGATATTATTATTATTAAAACCGGCTCATTCGTATTATGCGCAAAGGAGATGAGTTTAAATTTATTTTGGTAAGGACGGACCTTATTCCAGACGGTAGCCCTTTTTCCACTAAGTGGGTATTGTGATTGGCACAATACCCATTTATCTTTAATAAAAAAGATATGTGGGAAAAGATTTGTGCGTATTTGACATTTACACGGAAAGAGCGCCTGGGCATGCTTGTGCTGCTGGTAATTATCATTCTGCTTTTTATAGTACCTTATTTCTTCCGGCCGGAGATTGGATCAAAGGATCCTGTTGCATCTGAAAAGTATCCCGAAGGCATTCGCAAATTTCAATCTGCTGATCGGGGAGGATCTGACGAGAAAAAGGATTTACCCAACATGTACACGGATCATCTTTACGCGGATAAGGATCAACCTGGGGCTTATCTGGAGAAAATCAGTTCATCCCGTGATCAGATGCATTATGCATCGGGAGAAAATAGTCAATCCGGCGTAGTGGAAAGCCGGCCAACACTTTTTTATTTCGATCCGAACCGGATTTCTGGCGAGGACTGGCATCGCCTGGGGTTGCCGGACAAGCTCATTCTTACGATAGCACATTATATTCAAAAAGGAGGCAGTTTTCGGAGTGCATCGGATTTGAAAAAATTGTATGGCCTGAAAATGGACGATTATTTACGCTTGTTTCCATATGTACAGATCCGGGAACGCCCACCGGAGGATTTTCCTGAACATCGTATGCGTTCTGAATGGACTTCGGATAATAATCGGGAACCTACTTCTCAAAACTTATTCGGGATGCATGCACGTTCTGCAATGCTTTGGGGAAAGAAGAGCAAATCGTCTGCGGAAAATCCGCCTACCGGAACAATATATTTTAAAAGCAAAGATCTTAAAACAGCATTTAATCGGAAGATTGATTCGGCAGACAATCCTGATTACACAGATCCTTCGTCAAAATATTCTCCTTATGCTTATCCGGGAAAAAAACTGGAAGACCTGGATATCAACCAGGCTGATTCTTCTGCCTGGTGCAGGCTTCCGGGGATCGGAATAAAACTGGCTTCGCGAATTATTCATTTCCGGGACAAGCTGGGCGGATTTTACGAGGTTGACCAGTTACGTGAAACGTTTGGTTTACCCGATTCAACTTTTCAGAAAATCAGGCCTTACCTGCATGCAGGTTCGACAGATCTGCAAAAGATAAACCTGAATACTGCCGGCCAGGAAATATTACGGGCGCATCCTTACATTCGGTGGAAGCTGGCCAAAGGGATTGTACAATACCGGGAACAACATGGCGGATTTAAATCGGTAGAAGAATTGCAGCAACTAGCACAGATAGATCTGGAAAAATATAAAATGCTAAAACACTATATGGAAGTAAAATAATAAAACCCTGATTCCCGTTTAGAGGCAACTAACACACGTTAGTATTTATATAAAAAATTCGTAACTTGCTTAGAAATTTGCATGGATCTTGTACGCATACGCTAACGATTGTTTGCTGTTTTAAGGCAACAACCAAAGGTTGTTGCCTTTTTATTCTGAACGCTTACTTATGGATTTTGAAATAGATGAACTTTCCCGTCAGGCGGCTGCAACCGCCAGAGATTTTGCAATACAATATATTAGGCCACATGTTATGGAATGGGATGAGCCCCAGCATTTTCCCATAGAGATTATGCATGCCATGGGAAAGCTCGGATTGATGGGTGTGGTGGTGCCTGAAGAATACGGGGGCGCCGGGATGGGGTATATCGAATACATCCTGATCATTGAAGAAATAGCTAAAGTATGCGGCTCCATAGGGCTTAGTCTCGCGGCCCACAATTCCCTTTGTACCGGACATATTCTTGCCTTTGGTAACGAACAGCAGAAAAAGGAATATCTCCCTAAGCTGGCGTCAGGTGAATGGATCGGATCCTGGGGCCTCACCGAAGCGAATACCGGAAGTGATGCTGGCAATATGCAGTGTACGGCAACGCCTGATAAAAGCGAATGGGTACTCAACGGAACCAAGAACTGGATCACGCATGGCATCAGCAGCAACATCACCGTTGTTATTGCCAGAACAGGTGCGCCCAGAACAAAAAATAATGCAACAGCATTCGTAGTGCTCCGGGGTACACCCGGATTCAAAGGAGGGAAAAAAGAAAATAAACTGGGCATGCGGGCGAGTGAAACCGCAGAGATGATCTTCGACAACTGCCGCATTCCGGACAGCTGGCGACTGGGTGAAATAGGAACCGGATTCAAACAGTCTTTAAAAGTATTGGATGGCGGAAGAATATCCATTGCCGCACTGGGCGTTGGCATTGCCAAAGGGGCTTATGAAGCAGCTGTGCAATATTCAAAGGAAAGGCATCAGTTTGATAAACCCATTTCTTCGTTCCAGGGAATTTCTTTCAAACTCGCGGATATGGCTACAGAGATCATGGCAGCTGAATTGCTTACCCTGCAGGCTGGTGATCGGAAAAATAAAGGACTCCCGGTTTCGAAAGAATCTGCGATGGCAAAATATTATTCCAGTGAAGTAGCCGTAAGAGCCGCTACTGATGCAGTTCAGATTTTTGGTGGCTATGGGTATACCAAGGATTTTCCGGTGGAGAAATTTTATCGCGACAGTAAGCTATGCACCATCGGAGAAGGCACTTCTGAGATCCAGAAAATCGTTATTGCCCGGGAAGTACTTCAATGATTAAGAATCCCGGATGTTGTTTAGCCTGCCCGCGCTGTAGGCATTGTTTCCCGTAGAGTTTACGCAGGTCAAAATAGTAAGGACTATGGGGCTATCGCCGATGGACAGCGTTGTTCCAGTCTGTTTTCAGGGCATAAAATCTTCTTCCTGCTGCTTGCTGTATTTATCGAACAACTTATCTATAGCGCCACCAAAGAGTGGGAATTTGGATTTGGCAAAATTCTTCATGATCTCAACAGCTTTGAACGCCTGTTCTTCCGTCAGCCCCTCTGCTTTTAATTCTTCAATGAGTTCTTTCATGTACTATGGTGCTAACGGTTAATAAATTTTGGAAAGAAAATGCAGGTATTGATTAGCGTGTATCTGATCATGCTACTTTTAACAGGCTCATCTTACTGGTGTCAAATTTCTTTCTGGCATATTCCAGATGGAGATGAAATTTAGTTTCCTTGGAAGAAGGCAATTCAAACATCGCATCCGTGAGTATACTTTCACAAATACTGCGAAGTCCACGTGCACCCAATTTGTATTCCACTGCTTTTTCCACCATGAAATCCAGCACATTGTTGTCAATGGTCAGCTGAATACCTTCCAGCTCAAACAATCTTTTGTATTGCTGGATCAGCGAGTTCTTTGGCTCAGTGAGAATAGACCGCAGGGTCACACTATCCAAAGGATTCAGGTGGGTGACAACCGGTAAACGGCCCAGCAGCTCCGGGATCAGTCCGAATGATTTAAGGTCCGGTGCATTAATATGCTGCAACAGATTCTTGCGGGTAAAATCCTGCAGTTCCTTGTTCACGTTAAATCCGATCGAATTGGTATTGATCCTTCTCGCGATGATCTTATCAACGCCATCAAAAGCTCCACCGCAAATGAACAGGATATTTTGTGTGTTGATCTTAATGAGTTTTTGTTCAGGATGTTTTCTGCCACCCTGAGGAGGTACCAGCACATCGGTTCCTTCCAGAAGCTTAAGCAGTCCCTGCTGAACACCTTCACCACTTACATCTCGGGTAATGGAAGGATTATCTCCCTTGCGTGCGATCTTATCAATTTCATCTATATAAACGATTCCTCTTTCCGCGCTCACCACATCGTAATTACATACCTGGAGCAGGCGGGTCAGAATACTTTCCACATCCTCACCTACATAACCGGCTTCGGTGAATACGGTTGCATCCACGATGGCAAACGGAACATTAAGTAATTTGGCAATGGTCTTCGCCAGTAAGGTTTTACCTGTTCCGGTTTCGCCGACCATAATGATATTACTTTTTTCAATTTCCACATCATTGTCGGCTACTTTCTGCTGGAGGCGTTTATAGTGATTGTATACTGCCACAGCCAGCACTTTCTTTGCGTCATCCTGTCCGATCACATATTCATCCAAAAATCGTTTGATCTCCACCGGTTTTTTAACCGTGAGTTTGAATTGGGAATTTGGTGCTGCATCATCGCGCACAATCAGTTCCTGCTGGATAATTTCCTGAGCATGCTCCACACAGTTTTCACAGATATGCCCTTCCTGACCCGCAATCAGAATCTTTACTTCGTCGCGACTGCGGCCACAAAATGAACAATGAAGGGAGTTTTTAGCCATCTCTTTTATATCATGTTATAGAATGGTAAAATTAATCAACTTATGCGCCAAATCCCAATGAAATAGGTAGAAACTGAGGTTGTCCAGTTTCCGGAAAAAAAGGACTGTTTGCCGGCGGTTCCGGTTATAAGGTTGTGCTGATATGGTCTACAATGCCATAATCGAGGGATTCTTTGGCGTCCATCCAGTAGTCTCGGTCGAAATCTTTTATGATCTGTTCGTATTTCTTTCCGCAGTTTTCAGCCAGTATTCGGGCAGCGATCTCTTTTACCCGCTTGGTTTGTTTTGCCTGTATTTCCAGATCAACACTAACGCCCTGGATATTACCGCCTAAGCTTGGCTGATGGATCATCACCTCGCCATGAGGATAAATATATCTGCGGCCTTTGGCTCCGCCGCTGAGCAGAATGGATCCCATAGAAGCAGCCAATCCGATACAAACGGTACTCACCGGGCTCTTCAGCATCTTCATCACATCATAAATGGCCATGCCACTGGTAACCATACCTCCCGGACTATTGATCAGAAACCGGATCTCTGTGCCGGGTTTATCTTCATCAAGTAAAAAGAATTTGTTGATGATGTCTTTGGCAGAACGATCATCCACCGGCCCCCAGAGCTGAACAGTACGGGTTTCGAAGAAAAATTTCTCCAGCTTTTTCATCAGCATGCCTGGATCCGTTTGCGGTTTTTCTTCTTTTTCTTCCTCAGGCTCGTCGTCCATGCGAAAAGGGTGAACCGGATATTTATTAGAATACTTCATTGTTTGTTCTTTAAGATGGATTTAATTTTCTTTTTTCTCTTTCCGTGGATTGGTCACCAGCACTTCGTCTACCAGACCGTATTCCTTTGCTTCAATGGCCGTCAGCCAGTAGTCGCGGTCAGAATCTTTTTCAATCTGCTTAATTGTTTTGCCGGTATGGAAAGCATAAATTTCGTAGAGTTCTTTCTTCAGTTTCCGGATCTCATTTACCGTGATCTCAATATCACTGGCTTGTCCGCCGATACTGCCGCTGGGCTGGTGCATCATCACGCGACTGTGTTTCAGTGCTGTTCTTTTCCCTTTGGTACCGGCACACATCAGGGTGGCACCCATAGAAGCAGCCATACCGATACAGATGGTGGCTACATCCGGTGTTACGTATTGCATGGTGTCATAAACGCCCAGACCGGAATACACGCTTCCTCCGGGGCTGTTGATGTACATCTGAATATCCCGATGGCGGTCAGTACTATCCAGAAAAAGAAGTTGGGCGGTAACGATATTCGCAACTTCATCATTGATCGGATAGCCCAGGAAAATGATCCTGTCCATCATCAGACGACTGTAAACATCCATCACGGCAACATTCATGGGACGTTCTTCAATGATATTAGGGGTTAGTCCGGTTACCAGATATTTCCTGTAACTGTCCAGCGTATTACTCGAAAGGCCGAGGTGTTTTACGGCGTATTTTTCAAATTCAGAGCCTAAGTGCATAATAGATTATATTTTTTTCTTGAGGATGGATTGTCAGTAACAGGGGTTTACCGTTCAAATCTCCGTCCAAACTTTTAAACTTCCAAAAAACTGACAGAGTTGCAGGGCTAACTAAAAACCCTGCTTGATGGCAGGATTTTTAGCATTTTATCAGTCATGATGATGATGTTCATGCGCTGCCTGCTGGTGCTCGTGCTCTTCCTGTTGATGTTCTTCTCCATGCTGATGCTGGTGTTCCTCCTGGAGCTTATTAAATTCCTCCACGGTTATCTCTTTATCCACGGGTTTTACCTGGGATTCCAGCCATACCAGCATCTTATCTGTTTTCAGGCGCTGATAGGTTTCATCCACAAACCGCCGGTCCTGCATCATCTTATTTACATAGTCTTCCACCCAGGGCTGATCATCTCCCTGGGGAAGTCCGCCCAGATAAGAGAAAAGCTGTTGACGGGCAGCACCACGAACATCTTCTACGGTAACCTCGAAATGATTATCTGTTGAAATCTTTTCCGTGATCAGGCTCCATTTCAGGGCATTCACAAAGGAAGGAAATTCATGCTCTACTTCATCCGGTGTTTTCGGTTTATCGCCACCGTTAAGCAACCAGCGCTTCAGAAAAGATTCCGGAAATTCCACCTGGGTTTTATCGAGCAGTTCATGATATAGGGTGTGGTGAAGTTGACTGCTGGTTTGTGTTTTCCACTGATTTGCCATATCTTCTTTCACGGCCACGCGGAATTCTTCTTCCGTTTTGATTTCTTTGGAAGGATATATTTTTTTAAAGAAGGTTTCGTCAAGCGTAGATTTTTCTACCAATCCCACTTTAGTAATAATTAATTTGAAATATTTATCTGCATCAATAGTGCTTTCCTTATCCAGACCGAGATCCTGAAGCACCCAGGCTCTTTCTTTATCCTCAAAAGCCTGCGATAACTGAATCACGAATTCGTCGCCCTTCTTTTTACCGATGAGTTGGGGACGGGAAGATTCCGAAAAATAGTTAACGAGTAATGAATTTTCTTTGGGCCGGGAACCTTCCACCGCATTTCCTTCGGCATCTGTTTCCTGGAGAGAAAGGTTCAGTACGGTTTCCTCCCGGCTAACCGATTCCGGTTCGGTCATCGTTCCGTTTTTTACCTGAAGTCTGTTTATTTCGTTATTCAGCATCTCATCAGCTACCTGGATCTGGTAGCGCGTTGGGGTAAGAGAAGCCAGGTCTGGTAACTGGAAGGCGGGTTTCAATCCAACTTCAAAAGCAAAAGAATAATCATCCGGTTGCCCCATGTTAATCTGACGGGCATCATTTTCCGGCAGTGGAAGAGGTTTTGCGAATATGTCCAGATGCTCAGTGCTCATGTAATCGGTGAGTTTTTTCTCCACGCTTTTCAGCACCTCATCGGTAAAAACGGAATTTCCATACATCTTTTTGATCAGGCTGGTAGGTACCATGCCTTTCCGGAATCCGGGAATATTGGCTTTTTTGCCATATTCTTTCAA
>JAYVXJ010000094.1:0-2526 GCA_043785285.1 Chitinophagaceae bacterium | reverse complement strand
GCCGCCAGCGGATGCACTTTTGCTGCCGCCACCTGATATGACTAATGCTTTCATAACGGTTGAGACGGATGCTTCAGACTTTCATGATAAATGAAACGTTATGTCTATCCTTAATTTCCGTTAGTTATTTATCTATTTTTACTTAACAAACTAATTACATGAAATTATCACTCAGATATCTAGTGCCAATATTGCTTTTCAATTTTTCTGTACAGGCTCAAAAAATTGATTCCCTTTTTTTAAGTGCGTCAATTACAAAACTGCAACATGCAAAAGAATACACAATAAAGGTGGCCAACCTGATGCCGGAAGAAAAATATGGGTTTAAACCGGTACCGGATGAAATGAGTTTCGGAGAACAGCTTTTGCATCTTTCTTCCAATCTGGGATGGCTATGTTCATCATATCTTGATGGCTCAGAAAATCCTGTTACCAAGACTGACACGAAAGTTCAGAAAAAAGAAGAAATAATTTCAGTATTGAATAAAACCTATGATTATGCCATAAACATTTTGCGGTGTTTTGAACCTGCTCATCTTGCGGATACAGTGTCTTTTTTTGCCGGCCCAATGAACAAGCTTCAGATTATAAACCTTCTTAACGACCACCAAACACATCACCGGGCGCAGATGCTGGTTTATTTAAGACTAAATGGAATCAAACCCCCGGATTATGTTGGATGGTGATTTATTCCTGTTCCACAAAATTATACAGGGCTTCATCCCAATTGCAGAGCTTGAATTTAATATTATATCCGTTCATATCCTTTTGCATCTCACTCTTAAGGATTCTTCTAATTCCTTTCTTTCCATTAAAATCTCCAATAAACCATTCCATAATTTTATTAACCTGAACTTTCTTTTTAATAGTATCAATTTATATTTCTCTACTTAAGAAAGGATTGGGCGGCTAAGTCCAATTGTTTGTTAATATGATCATAAGTATAGAAAGCAATTGGCGGGCAACTTTTGCTCCACAGGTCTTGCCCCTTTTTCTTTTTCCCGGAGCATCCGTTTGGAATGGGTAATATTACCTGTTTCTGCCTCGCCGCCATTCAACTTTTAAATCTTTGGGTTGGTGCCGTAGTCTAATTGCTATATTTGTGTACAGATATTGAATTCATGCGTTCATTACTGACTAAAATATTGATTTCGGTCGTATTCGGTTGTTTTATACCATCGGCTACTGAAACCGATATGGGCAATTGTCATCAGACTTTTTTTGATGATTATGATACTTACATCCCTTTCGCGCAACAGGATCTGGAATATTCATCCAGTTAATTAAGGGTTTTATTAATGAAAAGAATTGCTTTCTCAGCATTTTTATTACTTTTCACTTATGTAGTCAGGTCCCAGAATTCACTTAAAATCCTGGTGAGTAGTGAATTATCGAAACAATCGCTTGAAGGGGCATCTGTTACAATACCTGATTTACGCAAGGGAACAGCGACAGACAGTTCAGGGAAAGCAATATTAAAAAACGTTCCCAATGGAATTTTTATGGTTGAAATCTCTTTTATCGGGTATAATACGTTCAAAGAAAGGATTTCATTTCCGCCTGCAAAAGACATGATTGAAGTAGATCTTGAAAAAACAGATGAAGAAAACAGTCCCGATATCGTTGTGACTGCAACACGAACTGACCGCTCAGTACGTAATACCCCTACAAGGGTGGAAGTCATTGCCGGTGGAGAAATTTCTGAAAATGTTAGCATGCGGCCTGGTGAAATCCGCATGCTTCTCAATGAAACAACTGGTCTTAATACGCAACAAACCTCCGCTATCAGTAATACCGCTAATATCCGGCTACAGGAATTAGAAGGCCGTTATACCCAAGTTCTTCGGGATGGCCTGCCACTATATTCAGGGTTATCAGAGGGTTTGAGCCTGGTACAAATTGCTCCACTCGACCTTAAACAAGTTGAAATTATCAAGGGCGCAGCCTCTACGCTGTATGGCGGTGGTGCCATTGCAGGTCTAATCAATCTGGTCAGTAAAGTCCCAACGGATAAACGGGAAATTAGTTTTTTGGCAAATGAGACTTCCACAAGGGGTTTGGACCTCAGTGGATTTTACAGTGAAAAATATGGCAAAGCCGGTTTAACCCTATTCGTTTCCCGCAACAGCGGAAGCGCTTACGATCCTTCAAATACAGGCTTTACGGCTATTCCAAAATTTGAGCGCTATACCATCATGCCCCGGCTTTTTTTGTACGGTAAAAAGACCAGCTCAAATTTTGGTATTGGATTTATTACCGAAAACCGGCTGGGAGGAAATATCAATTTCGTAGAACATGGAACCCCGGGATATTTTGAGCAAAACACATCAGATCGTTTCACTACCCAACTCGCCATAACGCACAAACTGGGAGATCATTCTTCCATCTCTTTCAAGAATAGTTTCAACCACTTTAACCGCAGCATACGTATTCCCTCTTACCAGTTTAAGGGAATTCAACAATCTTCCTTTTCTGAAGTCAATTGGAATGGAGGAAATGAAAAAAGTCTGTGGGTAGCGGGCTTGA
>JAYVXJ010000093.1:0-8391 GCA_043785285.1 Chitinophagaceae bacterium | reverse complement strand
TTTCCAGTTGGTTCTCACCGTTGGGGTCATATTGAGAATAATGAGCAGGTCATTTTCGGGAAGCTTTCCTTTTCTGCTGAAAACAATTACGGATTCTTCCCGATGATTCAGGTCCACCCATTCAAACCCATGCTGATTAAACTGATTCTCGTACAAAGCCGGTTCACTGCGTAGTAATAAATTCAGGTCCCGCAAACAATCTTTAAGCATCCGGTGAGAATCAAATTGCAGCAGATCCCACTGCAGCTCGCTTTTGTAGTTCCATTCGGCGGTGGCTCCGAATTCATTTCCCATGAAAAGCAGTTTCCCACCTGGATGCGTAAACATATAGGAATACATCAGGCGGAGATTAGCGAATTTCTGCCAGTCATCTCCCGGCATTTTATACAGCATGGGCGATTTCCCGTGAACCACTTCATCATGACTCAGCGGCAGCATGAAATTTTCATCATAATAATACATCATGCTGAATGTAAATTTATCCTGAAGGTCTTTCCGAAACAAGGGTTCAGTTTTGAAATAATCCAGGGTATCGTGCATCCAACCCATCATCCATTTCATTCCAAATCCCAGTCCGCCTGCAAATGTCGGTTTGCTGATGCCGGGCCAATCCGTTGCTTCTTCAGCAATGGTTTGAATATCCGGGAAATCACGAAATAAGGTTTCATTCAGATCCTTGATAAAAGCAATGGCTTCGATATTTCCATCACCGCCAAATTCATTGGGTTCCCACTGGTCTTTCTTGCGTGAGTAATTTAATTTTAGCATGGAACTCACCGCATCCACCCGAAGTCCGTCAGCATGAAACCGGTCGCACCAGAATCTGCCACTGCTGATCAAAAACGATTTGACCTCTCCCCTTTTGTAATTAAAAATATAGCTGTTCCAATCCGGATGAAATCCCTTGCGCATATCTGCATACTCATACGTATTCGTGCCATCGAACATGAACAAACCGTGCGCATCATATGGAAAATGAGAAGGAACCCAATCCAGGAGCACACCGATGCCCGCGGTATGAAAAGCATCCACGAGTGTCATAAAAGATTGCGGATCGCCGAAGCGCGAGGTTGGTGCAAAATAGCCTGCTCCCTGGTACCCCCAACTGCCATCAAAAGGGAATTCCATTATGGGCATGAGTTCCACATGTGTAAATCCCATTTCTTTTACATAAGGAACCAGCCGCTCGCGGATCTGATCATAGGTATTGTAAGTCTCTTCATTGTTTTTGTCAGGCCGCATCCAACTGGCCAGGTGCACTTCGTAAACACTCCAGGGTTTATTCAGGGCATTATGATCTTTCCGGTTTTGCATCCATTCCTGATCCTTCCAGGTATACCCAAGTTCCCAGGTGATGGAAGCGGTTTTGGGGCGTTTCTCCCAGAAATTGGCAAAGGGATCTCCTTTAACCGTTTCCTGGTTGTTGAATCCGCGGATATGGTATTTATATACTTCACCTTTCGGAAGATTCGGAATAAATCCTTCCCAGATGCCGGATTTTTCCAGTCTGACAAATAAAGGATGTGTGGAGGGATCCCAATCATTGAAGTTTCCGATCACTGAAACGTAGGTAGCATTGGGTGCCCAGACGGCAAAATAATATCCGGGCGTATCCAGTACTTTACGAGGATGGGAACCGAAAATTTCGTATAAGCGGTAATGGGTACCATTTTGAAAATTGCTGATGTCCGAATCGGTGAATAGGGAGTAGTTCCACACCGGTTTTTCGGAATCAATAAAATGAGTATGTTCGTAACTGGTTATCACATATTTGGCCCTCTTCTAAATGTACGATCTTATTCTCAGCCTGCGGTTTTTTTCAATTCAAGAATAACAATCTTTCTTGCCGGTATGTTCATTTTTTTCCGACTATTCTGATTCTTGTTGAGCATCACATCGGTAGCGGTACCAAAGCCTTTCGTTCTTTCAGAATAATCATTAAAATCGATTGTTCTGGAAAGAGAATCTGTGTTGAGAACACACATTATGTTTTGTTTTTCATTGTAACGAAAATAAACGTATAACCCGTTGACGGGGACATATTGCATGAGTTTTCCACTTCCCAAAGCTGTAGACGTTTTCCGGAAGGAAGCCAATTTCGAAATATAGTCAACCGCTTTATTTTCCAATCCGGTTCTTCCCTTACGTTCAAATTTATTCAGCACATCTCCCGGAAATCCGCCCGGGAAATCCTCACGCACCATGGCGTCGGAGGGGTTTTTAAAATTTTTCATCAGTATCTCCGTACCATAATATAATTCCGGAATGCCCCGCATCGTTAGTAATAGACCCATCCCCATTTCGAAGCTGGAATAATCTTCTCCCACTTCGGAGAAAAACCGGTTCATGTCGTGGTTATCAAAAAAAATGCAGTTATGCAGTGGATCCTGATAAAGCATGTCCTGCGAAAGGGTCATGTATAACCGGTTGACCCCGTCTGTAAATCCGTAATTTTTACGAAGTGATTCCAGCATGGCAAAGCTTACCGGGAAATCCGTAACCCCCAATAAACTGTGCTTAAATGGAATGTTCATATTGTTTCTGCAGAAATAGGCGCTGGCAGGAACGGAATTCACCCAGGCTTCCCCAAAGGAAGTCAGTGACGGAAATTCCATGGACAGAGCATCATTCAGGTTGTTGAGAAAATGTTCATCACAATATTTATACGTATCCACGCGCCAGCCATCCAGCTGGAAAGTTTCTGTCATCCAGATGGCATTTTGAATCATGAATCTGGCGAGGTATATATTTTTTAAATTCAGATCCGGCAGGTGAGGAACGAACCAGCCTGCTACCAGGATATTTTTATCTTTGGCAGAACCATGTGGGTCAAACATCGCTTCATCCCGGTGGTTCGTATTCTGATATGCGGGCCATTGGTTGATCCAGTCGTCTGTTGGAGGATCCTTCATCCACCAGTGCATTTCACCGATATGATTGTATACAGCATCCTGGATTACTTTCAACCCTTTGGCGTGCGCTGATTGAACCAGTTTCAGATAAGCTTCTTTTCCTCCGAATCGTTTATCGATCTCATAGTGATTCGTGAACCAGTAACCGTGATAACCGCTGAGCATGGCGGCGGATTCTTTTTCGAGCGGCATATCGTTTTCAATAACAGGGCAAAGCCAGATAGCAGTAGCGCCCAGCTCGCGGATATAATCCAGGTGGTTGATTACGCCCTGTAAGTCTCCTCCATGGCGGGCTAACGGATTTTTGCGATCGCAGAGGGTATCCAGCAGATCTTTAAATCGATCATTGGAAGGATTCCCCTTGCTGAAGCGGTCCGGCATTATCAGATAAATAAGATCAGCAGCATGAATGCCACCGGCAAAAAGAGTTCCGTTGCCTTCGGTTTTTTTCAGTAAAGGATATTCCAGGAGTACGTGCGATTTATCTGTACGAAATGAAAGTTTCAGTTTACCGGGTTTAGCTTCTTTTTGAATAATCAAATCCAGAAAAAGGTAATTGGGATTCTTCACACGGTGAACGGCTTTCAGCCTGACACCGGGATAATTGATGTCAATATTTACCTGCGATTGTGCAATGTCTTTATCATGGATCATTAATTGCAGATCCGGATTCTGCATACCGGTAAACCAATTGCCCGGATAAACCTGTATTCCCGATTGGGCCGGCGTAAATAATGTCAGCAGTAAAAAGAAAAAAAGAAAAAAAATCTTTTTTTTCATATAGTCCTTTTGGGTTTCATTTTTTGGATCCGGATATCTCCGGCATCATATATAAAAAGCACACTGATGGCTGCACAGAACAGTAAAAATCCGGCGAGTACAAGGGCGTAAATGTATTGATCTCCGTAAATATTTTTCACGATCCAGCCGCCGAACAGTCCGTTGATAATCTGCGGAAACGTGATGAAGAAATTAAATATGCCCATATAAATGCCCAGTTTGCCAGGAGGTATGGAGCCGGAAAGTATTACATAAGGCATCGCCAGGATGCTCGCCCAGGCAAGTCCCACCCCTATCATACTGTACTTCAGCATCGCGGGATCCTTAATAAAATAAATGGAGATCAGTCCGGCCCCGCCTGCCATTAAAGACAAGGCATGAGTAGACTTGCGTCCAATTTTTTTAGCGATTGCCGGAAGGAATAAGGCATAGATCATGGCGACGAAATTATACACTCCAAAAGCCGAGCTGACTTTATTCCCGGCTTCATTGTATTGTACTGTTTTGGAATAGTCACCGGTTAATCCGAATACATGGGTTGCCACCGCATCGGTAGTAAACACCCACATGCTGAATAGAGCAAACCAACTGAAAAATTGAACGAGCCCCAGTTGTTTCATCGTTTTGGGCATCTTGCGGAAATCATGCAGGATTTCTTTCAGTCCGGATTTTGTCGCCGCCGGTTCCGGTTTTCCATGATATTTTTCATATACTGCCGGCGGATATTCTTTCGAAAAAATAACCGTTACCAGAATGGCCAGAATAAAAACCGTTGCACCGATATAGAATGCGTAACGGATGTTATCAGCAACGCCTGTTTTACCTGCCTCCAGACTGAATCCATGATTTCCCAACCACTCCGGTAAATAGGAACCAACAACAGCACCCAGTCCGATCAGGAAAGTCTGCACACTAAATCCCAGCGTTCTTTGTTTATCCGGTAAATTATCCGCGACCAGTGCGCGGAAGGGCTCCATGGCAATATTGAATGAAGTATCCATCACCATCACCATGCCGGCACCGATCCACAAGGCTGGAATAATGCCAGACAATGCAGCAGAATTGGGAAGAAATACCAGGGCGAGGGAAGACAAGATTGCCCCCGTGAGGAAATACGGTTTTCGTCTGCCGAGCCGGTTCCAGGTTTTATCGCTGTAATGTCCGATGATCGGTTGTACGATCATGCCAACCAGCGGAGCAACCAGCCAGAACATGGGCAACTGATCCACATCCGCGCCAAAGGAACGGAGAATGCGGCTGGTGTTTCCATTTTGTAAAGCAAATCCAAATTGAATACCCATGAACCCAAAGCTCATGGTAAAGATTTGCCATACTGTTAATTTAGGTTTTTCAACCCCGGCATGAGTAGGAAGGGCAGTTGTTGTGGCCATAGCAATCGGTTGGCTCAGAAATCAGATCACAAAACCATTCGGGATCACCGCCCCTTTCTTAATCACCACGATGCCGTCTTTTACGGTGTATAAAGAATGATCGGTATTTTCCAGGTGCGAGCCGCCATTAATGCGTACGTCGTCTCCGATCCGGCAGTTTTTATCTACAATGGTATTCCGGATATAACAACGGTTACCGATTCCTACAGATGGAAGTCCGTGATCTTTATCGTGTTCAATTTCTTCAATGGTTTCGTAGAAGTCGATCCCCATCAGGTAACTGCTTACAATGGTGGTGCCACTGCCGATGCGTGTGCGGATACCGATTACGCTGTTTTCTATCCGGGAGGCATTGATTATGCAGCCTTCTGCAATGATGGTTTTTTCCAGGGTAGTTCCGCTGATTTTGGCCGGCGGCAACATGCGCGCGCGGGTATAGATGGAATTGTTATTATCGAACAGATTAAAATCGGGGATCTCATTGGTTAAACCCAGGTTTGCTTCAAAGAAGGAATAGATGTTTCCGATGTCTGTCCAGTAACCATCATACTGATAACTGATCACCTTGTATTTTCCAAGTGACTGGGGAAGAATTTCTTTTCCAAAGTCAGTCGCATCCACATATTCATTCTGTAATAAATCCTGCAGCAACTGGCGGTTGAAGATATAGATCCCCATGGAAGCGAGGTATTTTCTTCCCTGGGATTGCATAGCAGGGCCGGTATCACTTTCCCAGTCTTTTAATAAATCCTTCTTTGGCTTTTCAATAAAGGAAGTGATAAATCCTTCTTCATCCATTTTCATAATCCCGAAATCAGAAGCCTCACGGTCAGCCACCGGGATGGTGGCGATCGTGATTTCCGCGTTGCTATTAATATGGTTGTTGATCATGTCCATGAAGTTCATCTGGTAGAGCTGATCGCCGGAAAGGATGAGGATATATTCTGCTTCAAAGGGCCCGAGATGACGAAGGCATTGGCGGACTGCATCTGCAGTTCCCTGGTACCAGGTGGGATTATCCGGAGTTTGCTCTGCGGCGAGAATATCTACAAAAGCTTTGCTGAAAGCGCTGAAGTGATAGGTATTTTTTATATGCCGGTTCAGCGAAGCAGAATTGAACTGTGTCAGAACAAACATCCGGTCGATTCCGGAATTCAGGCAGTTTGAAATAGGAATATCTACGAGACGGTATTTCCCTGCAATGGGTACGGCCGGTTTGGAACGACTGGCGGTTAAGGGATATAACCGGGTGCCTGCACCACCACCTAAAATCACAGCTAGCACTTTATTTGTCATAACAAGCGTATTTTAATGAAGTCTTTTACAACGAGGCATAAAGGTCAAGATAATGTTTCATGCTGATTTCCCAACTAAAATCCAGCCGCATCATTCTTCGCCGCAATTCATCCATCAGTATGGGTTCATCATATAATTGAACTGCCCGCCAAACGGCCTGGGTGATATCACCTACTATAGCATTATTAAAACGTATGCCATAACCATCCGGTTCTCCAAAATCTTTTACCGTATCTTTTAATCCTCCGGTATTGCGCACTATGGGAACTGTTCCATAACGCATCGAATACATTTGATTTAATCCGCAGGGTTCAACCCGCGAAGGCATCAATATAAAATCGGCTCCGGCATAAATCAGGTGACTGAGTGCTTCGTCATAACCGATATAGATACTACAATCTCCATCGCTGAGTGTTCTGGCTCTTTCCAGGTTTTGTTCAATTACAGGTGATCCGCTTCCCAGGATCAGGAAATTCATTTTTCTGCCGATATAATAAAAAGAATCTCCGATGGCCTGTGGTAACAGATCTGCGCCCTTCTCTCCCACCAATCTCCCGATAAAAGCAATCAATGGTTTTTTTTCATCCAGCGCGAAACGCCCGCAGAGCAATTTCTTATTGACCAATTTACCCTCTGATCTGGTCTTTGAACTGAAATGATTTTCAAGGTAAGTATCTGTTTCCGGATCCCATACTTTGGTATCAATTCCGTTCAGGATCCCGAAGCACTTACCTTTTTCATAATTAAAGAGAGCTTCCAGTCCGTTGGCCGACCATCGGAGTTCTTCCAGATAGCTCCAGCTTACAGTGGTTACTTTCCATGCACATCGGATGCCGCAGGCCAGGGCATTGATGGAGTTGTTCCATTCCAATAATCCAGCTTTCCAGGTATCCCATGCGGGGATATAATAACTCTTATCCCAGCCCAGCCATCCCTGGTATTCTGCATTATGGATTGTAAGTACCGTTGGAATATCACGCAGTTGCTGATACCGGTAAGAATGTTTGATCATGAAAGGAATCAGGGCCGCCTGATGATCATGAACGTGGATCACATCGGGATGATGTTTCCAGGCAGCCAGCCAATCTACTACAGCGATCTGAAAGGCAATGAAGCGGGCGGGATCATCTTCATATCCATAAATCTTCGGGCGGTCGAGCAAACCATTGATGTCTACCAGATAAAGATCAAATCCGAGGGTATTGTGTCTTTCTTTAATAATCGTATAAATGAACCACCAGTTTCCCAGATTGGTATACCCTTTATGAACAACATCCCATTCCTGGGTATGGAGAAATTTGGTCCGGTACATGGGCATCACCACTTTGGCGATGTGCCCCGCCTGATGCTGATATTTAGGCAAAGCGCCTACCACATCTCCAAGCCCCCCGGCTTTTGCAACCGGATAACATTCTGCTGAAACATGTATTATTTCCATTGGGATGGCATGTCTGATTATGGGGAGATGGTCGAATTGATATTCAATTTAGGAAGGATTTGCTGATTCCCATGAGATATGAAAAAATTTTTCATCAAGCGAAAACTTAACTACTTTCAACACTTATTAAAAATATCGCCCTGCTTATGAGCCAACCCAAAAAGCCTACCAATGGCGGAGCTTTAGCTACCCTGGTTATTGTGTTTTTTTTCTGGGGATTTATTGCTGCATCAAATAGCATCTTTATCCCCTTTTGCAGAACGCATTTTCACCTGAATCAATTTCAATCTCAACTGATCGGGTCTGCATTTTACGGGGCCTATTTTATTGGTTCTCTCGTTTTGTATTTGTTTTCAAACTTTGCCGGATATGATATATTGAACAAAATAGGATATAAAAGAGGCATCGTTCTGGGACTATTGATCTCGGTGGCTGGTGCCTTATTAATCATTCCATCGGCCAACCTCAATTCTTTTCCGGCCATTCTGGGTTCATTCTTTGTGGTTGCTCTGGGCTTTTCTCTTCAACAGACAGCCGCCCAGCCTTTTGCCATTGCCCTGGGGGATCCGGCCAC
>JAYVXJ010000092.1:0-2541 GCA_043785285.1 Chitinophagaceae bacterium | reverse complement strand
CTAAAACCGGGTAACCAGTTTCAGGTTAATCAACCGGGGAGTAAGCCGTTGCGGCATGGCATATGTTGTGTTCGCGAAGTCTTTGATGAGCAGATAAGAGATGGTATTCTCGCGATCAATGAGATTAAATACTTCCAGCGTTACCCATATGTTTTCCAGATTCCGGAAGGGATTATGACTTCTTCTATTGCTTTTATCATTCTCCAGCAATAGCGCGCTGAACCCGATATCAGCGCGTATATACGGATCTATAACGAGGGCATTGCGGAATTTCACACTTCCCGGAATATTAAATGGCAGGTTACTGCCATACAACAAACTCAGATAAACCTTGAAATTCTTATTGGTAGAAAGATAATCCTGAATAAACATCCCCAGTGTAAACAAGCGGTCGGTTGGTCTTCTTATCCATCCCTGCTGCACCTGATTGCTGTCTACCGGCCGGTTCAAAGAATCCAACGTATAATTATAATACTGTGCATCTGCAATTTTCTCTCTGGTACGCATGAACCCGACGCTGATCCAGCTTTCGGCATCTTTTACCAGGTTGCCAAATAGCCTTCCTTCAATGCCCATTGCATAGGCCCGTGCATTATTGGTTCCATAATACTGAATATGAACATTGTTTACATCATACGGATTTACATCCCGCAAATATTTATAATACGCTTCTACGGAAAGGCGGAAAGGTTTGTCACTGGCATGAAAATTAAAATCCGCACCTGCCGTCAGTTGCCAGCTCTTTTGCGCTTTCAGTTCTTTGTTGAGGGAACCGTCTGGTTTCCTGAGTTCACGGTAAAAAGGTGGCTGATCGTAAATACCAATTGCTCCGCGATAAACCACGTCCTGGTTTCCATTCTTTGGCTTCCAGGAAAAACCAACACGCGGCGAAACGAGCATTTCCCGGTTGAGTGTATTGTAATTGAATCTTGCGCCTGCCTGCACCGTAAATGCGCGGGCATCGTTAAAGGAAATATTATCCTGCACAAATCCGGTAAATCTCCCGGTCACCAGATCAGCATGACCGTTTTGCGCACTAAATAATAAGCGGGAGCCTGGTTGATCAGGTAAAGAATATCCAGCAGAATCCTGATACTGCCATTGATTCAATTGATCATGTACCTTTTCCTGTGCAGCACTCAGTCCCCATTGTACATAATGATTTTTTCTACTGTAGTATCCTTTGTGTGAAAAATTCAGTATGGAAATATTCAGCAGATTCCGGGCATAATTCTGATACATTCCTGCACCGAGCGGATTTACAATGCTACCAAAGTCTGCACTGGTTTTGTCGAAATCCCTTTCCCCAAACAAATAATCACCGGTAATATCATATGCTTCCCGTTCCTGATCATTGAACAGCGATATCATCCATTTTAATTTCAGTTCCTTATTCAGTTGATGGTTCCAGGTAAGCCCAAGGAGACTGGTTTCATAGCGGTCTTTCTCCTGTCCGTTAAAAAAAACATCGAGGGCCAGGTTGGAAGAAAAATAGGGAGAAAAAACAGCCGTGGTGAGTTGGGCGGATTGGGGGATCAGGCTGAATGCCGTTTGTGAATACACGGAATATAATTCAAGCGAATTTCTCTTATTGAGCTGGTAAGTAAACAGACCCTGTATATCAGCTGAAGAGGGTATGTAATTTCCTTTGGTTTCCTGAGCACTTAGCAGGTTTTTATTACTCCGGTTGCGCATGCCGATCAGATAAGTGAACCGGTCGTTTTTAGTTGAACCTTCCAGTTCAAGGCCCTGTTCCAGTAAACCGACATAAGCAGAACCACCAAATTGTTTTGGTTTTTTATATTGAATGTCCAGCACCGAAGAAATCTTGTCCCCATATTTAGCCTGGAATCCGCCGTTGTAAAAGCTCACATTGTGCGTCATCTCGGGATTGATAAAACTCAGGCCTTCCTGTTGCGCATTACTCACCAGATAGGGACGGAAAATTTCAAAATCATTAACATAGATCAGATTCTCATCATAGTTTCCACCACGCACGGAATACTGCGATGTCAGTTCGTTTGTTGAACCGACAAATACTTTTATCAGGCTTTCAATGCCGCCTATGGGGGAAGGGATATTGATGGCGTCTTTTGGATTGATGCGGATGAGTCCGGCTTCTTTCCGGTCTTGTTCATCAGTAACCGTTACATCTGGTAATGCCTGGAAAGATTTTTCCAACCGGATAAGCACCTGCTCTTCTTCCTTATCATTCAGTAAGAAATTCTGTTGTACGGTTTTGTAACCAGCGTAAGAAAAAACCAGGGCAAATGCTTTATCGGCAGGAACGTGTAAACGGAATGTGCCCGAATCCGAACTGCTGACGCCGGTTTCGCGGCCAAGCATAATGATAGATACTTTAGCAAGTGATTGCTCATTTTCATCGATCACTTTTCCGGAAACAATAGCACCAGGCTTTTGGGCAACCAACCCAATGCAGGGGAACAACAGGAAAAATAAAAAAGCAGCCAGCGTAAAACGACTCTGGTATTTTATATGGTCTTTCGACATGATATCTGCTTAGCTGTTTTTGAGTAGGTG
>JAYVXJ010000091.1:0-8429 GCA_043785285.1 Chitinophagaceae bacterium | reverse complement strand
AAGTAAAAATTTTACTGTTTTTACCTACGATCGTAGAGCACGTGGTAATAGTGGGAATATAAAACCCTATTCTGTTGAGCGGGAAATTGAAGACATTAATGCATTAATTAATTTGGCGGGCGGCTCTGCACATTTGTTTGGAATATCATCAGGAGCAATCCTTTCACTTCTGGCTGTAACAAGTGGCCTGAATATTCAAAAACTTGCTTTGTTAGAACCCCCTTATGTTGGAAACAAGCATGGCCGAAGATCAGAAAATGCTGAAGAACAACTTAAACAAATGATAGCAGAAGGTAAAAAGGGAGCTGCCGCTACATTCTATTTAAGAAAAGTAATTGGGGTACCGGCTATAGTTCCGTTTATATTACGGTTGACACCGAATTGGCCAAAAATGAAAGCTAACGCAAATTCACTTCCTTATGATGCCGCTGTTTGTGGCGATTTTAATATACCTACCGAACAAACAGTATTAGTGACGATACCAACAATTGTAATTGACAGTGAAAAAAGCCCCAAAGTATTGCGGGATGCTGTTCAGGCAGTGGCCGAGGCAATACCAAATGGGCAGCGAAGAACCCTTAAAGGTACAATCCACGGTGTGCCACCAAAGGTACTGGTACCTGTATTGGTGGAATTTTATAACAGCTAAATATCGCAGAAATATTTGCTTTCATTAGCTTTTATCGCCGTATTCACATTTTTTATATTATTCATAAAATTTACTTAAACAAGTTAAATATGAAAAAGGAACGAAATTTAAAAACTGAAAGATCAATTATAATTAATTCAAGTGCAGAAGAAATTTGGGAGGAAATACTTTCTTTCATTTGAGCCATTTTACCAAACCGTTCCGATAATACTGTGGCAGTCTCACCCATTACCTGTCCGCTAATAATATTGCCAACGATATTCATTATTACGGCTGCCTGCTCGGCACCGTAATCCTTTTTCAACTGACTAAAGTCCTGCATTCCTAAACAAGTTGCTACCCTATTAGACGTTGCCGTAGCGATCGAACTGTCGATATCATTAAAATAAATTGTCGGAAATTCATCGAAAATCAAACTGCACTTTTGCTGATTATTTTTATTGACCAATTTAACCAGGCCTGGTAACATAAAGAGGCAAAACAGCTCCATAAATTTGTTGTTTCTGAGGATTATGGAAGCGAAAGGCCGCAAAGTATCGACCCGGTGATATTCTTCAAACTGATTGCAATTGGTAATATAAAAAACCTGAACAGCGACAGGAAGATTATCGAACCCAGCTGCCTGCGGTTAAACACTTTATTCTTCTTAGGGTATAATATAGATGAACTGTGGCACAGTTATGGCAATATGGTTATAAATAGATTAGAAGAACTTCCTGAAAATTTATATTCATAATCAGCAAAGTTTTATAGTACCGAAGAACAGGGAATATACCGGTGACGGGCTATATGGAATTATGGGATGTAGATTTAACTAAAGCACTATGAATACAGCAATGTTCCTCTCAACCTACAAGGCAATGCTAAGGAGACATTGTGGGGAAGAAAAAGGAAACATTCATTAGCACCTTAATGTTTAAGAGATCCGAAATCATTTCTTCAAAACCTGGTTCTCCTTAGAATGTCCACCTCCTCCTTATGTCTGCGGATACTGATAGCCGGTAAATACATTATCAAAGGCATGAGAATATCCATGAATTGTGTAACGGAGGCTCAAATTAATTTGCCCATCTGGCGTTCAGATGTGTAAGCAACTTAAAGCATAAATTTATTCACAATTAAATAAATTTAAGATCATGCGTTCAAAACAATTATTATTACCAGCCGTAGCATCGCTATTGGTTGTATTATTAGGAGGTTGTAAAAAAAATCTGGATGCCAATACATCTTCTGGGATGGCTTCAGAAAAATCCTCAGCTGCTCTTGGGCTGCAGCTACACCGGGCAGCGATAAATCTTGGGGTTGCGGGCAATTTTGTGATTCTGTCAAAATCAGGAATTACCGATGTCTATAAATCTACTATTACCGGGAATATTGGATCAAGTCCAATCACCGGTGCAGCTATTCATGTAACTTGTGCAGAAGTGAAAGGGACAATATACTCAGTCAATGCTGCGGGCCCTCTTCCATGCAGGGTGACTGACGCCAGTATGTTAACCACGGCCATAAGTGATATGCAAACCGCATACACCGACGCCGCCGGACGTTCTAACCCGGATTTCGTGAATTTGGGCGCCGGTAATGTTGGAGGCAAAACGCTTACACCCGGGCTGTATAAATGGACGAGTGCGGTTATCATCCCAACGAATATTACAATTTCAGGCGGCCCATATGATGTCTGGATATTCCAGGTTGCAGGGACCCTTATTATGAGTTCTGCGGTGAAAATTATTTTAAGCGGAGGCGCACAAGCAAAAAATATTTTCTGGCAGACATCCGGCGCCGTTACCCTCGGAACGACCAGTCATTTTGAAGGGATCATATTGGGGAAGACAGGTATTAATTTGCAGACAGGCGCATCAATAAACGGAAGTATGTTGGCACAAACTGCGGTAACTCTTCAAATGAATACCGTTACACAGTCAAAATTAAATACTGTTACACAGTCGCAATAAATTAAAGGAATCAAAATCTCAAATGAAGCTGCCGCAAGTCCAGCCTCTTACCTGAAGGCAGTTATTCTCTTTGAGAATGGAACAATTACCATATTCAAAACCCGATTGAACTGAACGTTCAAAATATTTAGAAGTTACAGACAATCCTTTTAAAGTATTTGTCCTTTTTCGAATTTAGAACTGTTATAATAACATATATTTAAGCTAATAATTCTTCTGGTTTAACGGTAAAAGTATGACAGATTCAATTACGTGAAGGATAATCATTTTATGATTCTTTTTTGTTCTAGTGAAGCTGCATTTTGGATTTCTTTTAAAAACATTCAGTGCGAGATTATAAAAAAATTTATTTATTGCTCTTTAATCTTTACACGCAAAAGCTTTATAGAATTAATGAAAACTAATGTATCAGCAGCAAGTAAATAGCAGCCGCCTACCCTGGTTCAAGTATTCGCAGTAAAACAAGTACAATTCCGGTTATATGCAGCATACCAACAATAACATTTTCTTTAATGGTCCATCACCCACCATAGCCACTTTTGAACCGTCTTTTTGCAATTCTTTTTATAAGATTAGGTAGCATAAAGTCCGGCCCGAAAGGGACGGCCAAAAAGCTATCCTGAGTAAACCTCCCTCCTACCTCCGCCATCATTATCCCATTTCCAAACCGCCCTACAAAGTCCGGTCTCAATTCCAGAACCGTCCAGGATTGCTTCAAACATCTCTATGGTAAACCATCTTTGAATGCGGGCAAGATCTGCGGCTCAAACAGGGTAAACAGCCGCTAATGGAAACCGGTTTGAGTATTCAGGAAATTGCAGAGGCTTGCGATACCCGGAGCAGGTGAATTTCTCGGTATCGTTTAAAAGTAAGTTTGGGGTGGCACCAGGGGTGTAGAGAAAGGAGGAAAGGAGTTGATCCTGCAGATAGCCAGAGAGCGGAATAAAAGATTGTGAGTATTCAGCTATAGCCCGGTAATCGTTACCCTTTCCCCCCGGGGTTTGAAACGGATAAACCCTTCCGCTGCTTTTACCCCCGCCTGCAATCCCCTAAATTCCTCCAAAGTCTTAAAAAATGAAGCGTAAACTTCTTCGGGATCCTGTGTTTTGTGGGCAAACATGGCAGATTTTTTCTTTTCGCGAACCTCGGAAATATCAACATAATCAGTGGGCTCAAAATCCATCGTTTCGCTGCCGGTATTTACTTCGTAATAATAAAGTTCAATGGTTTGTCCCGATTTTACCCATGCATTAAAGGCTAGTAAACCGGCAATTTGATGATCAGGGTGCACATCCAGCGGCCAGTGCGTAAAAAGAAGATCAGGCTTCTCCGATTGAATGAGTCTGACCATATCATCAATCCTTGTTTTATTCAGCTCCGTATTTGCATCTATCTGGCCGGCGAAAAGCGGTTTGATTTTTAGCAGCTTACAGGCCATCTCGGCTTCATGCGTTCTTAATGCCGCAGATTGTTCAAATGATTTTTCAGGATCACCTGCTTCACCACGTGTAAGATATAAAACACTTACCTGGTGCCCGGCATCACTATACCTTGCCAGGGTTCCTCCGCATCCAAATTCAGGATCACCGGGATGAGCACCCACACACATAATATTGAGTTTCTTTTTAACTGGATTCCTGGACGGGTCGGGAGCAAAATGTTCTTTTGAAGTCCTGGCGAAAGAAGAAAAAGCAAGTCCTCCGATCCCGGCAGTTGAAAGTTTTACAAAACTCCTGCGGGTTGATTCTTTTTTATTCATCATGAGCCCATTTTATTCATTTGACTATACGTAAAGGTAAATTTAATCAAACCTGATCGACGGCAAACAACCCTCAGCGAGCGTTTGGTCAGCCTGTCTTTTAGTGGGGTTACCAGCCTTAATCCTGACCAGATTTCGTCTATTGCACTAACTTTAATATCTGGAAGCCCGTTGGCCAGGGCGAATTCACGAATAAGGGTTTCAGTAACATCAGTCGGTATTTTTGAGGCTTTTTTATACCAAAATACACAACTAATACCATCTTCTTTAATCTCCATTTTAAGATTCAGGGTTTCTTTTTACAGGCCTTTCCTTTTATAGCGATACAAAGGTATATTAAATTCTGCGTTGCCATCTCCAACACCGATATTCCATTTTAAAACCCTATTTACAATACTATTTTATATATTGTATGGAGTGATACTATTTATCTTCTTCTTCAGAAAGGAGCGGTATAAAAGCATTTTACGGGTTTATGATAAGCAGCCTGGTTCAAAGAAAATGTGTGGAACTATAATCGTAGCATGGGTACCTGACGTATTGTTTTGAAAATAATAACTTTTGGCAAAAAAGCTTGTCTGGTTTCCCGGGCATGGGAGGGCCATTCCATTTTGTTCTTTGTCATCAAAGCAATCTTAAGCCACGCATTACTTTCCTGTTTCCCCAAACATTCAACATTTTTATCAGTTTGATCATTCCCTTTCCCTGTTTGGATAATCAGAAATCACTACAGTAACTTCAACATAGGAGTACTTATCTACACTAAAAATCCAGATTCAAATAGCTATTCATTTCAACGTATGGAATTTAAGTTGCAACGCTGGTAAAATTACCTGGGTAATTTTACTGTGGATAACTTATTCTCTTTTTTCTTGCTAATTCCCGGCAGTGTAGTAGTTGTATTTAAAAAAAATACTTTACTTTCATATTTGGCATTATACTATAATTTTTTCTGTTTGCAATTTTCCATCACCCTTAATCTGCTAAGCCTTGGTTACCTCCTGACCCTCTGAACACTTCCTTTTATTTGTTAGTCTGCATTTGTTGGTTTAGTTAGCTGCCGGTAAAAACCGGGAGGTAAAATTATTTTTCCCTTCAATCAAACGCAAAATGATTGATACAGCCCTTTTATTGCTTAGAAATGAGCTGGCAAATTTTTTAACTGGAAAAGACCCGGCCAATGTAGTTATTGACAATATTGGATTGCTGGAAACTGCCAATGGCAATACGCTTACGGAGAATATCGTCATTACATTGGTGAATATCGAAGAAGAAAGCGCTTTAAAAAATCAGACCCCGTTAAAAAGACCTTTTATCAACAGTGCTATATATCAAAACCCTCCGGTTTATCTCAATTTATACGTCTTGTTTACGTGTAATTTTTCAGGAGATCATTATCAGCTTGCATTAAGAAGATTGAGCTATATCATTCAGTTCGTGCAAAGCAGAAATTCTTTTTCTGCTGCATCTTCCATTGCTGCAGCAACCTTGGACCTCAGTCAGGCAGGCGTTTCGGATTTAAAATTCACCCTTGAACTGTATACGCTCACTTTCGAACAGATTAATCATTTATGGGGTTCACTGGGAGGGAGGCAGGTACCCTTTATAATGTATAAAATGAGATTAGTGGCCATTACTGATCGTGCATTGGTAAGAGCAGTTCCGCTTATTGAAGAAATTGAAAGCGGCATTTTTAAAAACCCTGACAATTAGGTTTCATGGAATTGATTTATAAACCATTATGTGAAGTAAAGCTGATGCATGAATATTTTCTGACGAAGGAAGACGGCAGCAATTTGTTCAGTGAACCCGATCCTCAGAAAAGATTGACCCTTCTTGAACAGGCATATGAAATGGATAAGGAAACCATGAACAGGGATATTGAGTTTGATTTTCCCGAGCCGCTCAAAGCGCGGTTTAAAGGATATGGCCTAAAACTCCTGCCTTCTTATGCCGGATTCAAAGTGCTTATACGCGTAAATAAAAAAATATTGCCGGATAATTCCATGGTATTTGAACCTTATTTTCCGCTTCCCGAAGCATTGGAGATTTTCATTTTATTTATCAAAAAAAATAATTTACCGGCTGTCTATTCCAATGAACGGATTGCCCGATCGGTCCCTGCCATCTATTTGTTCTCCAACCAAAACATTCCTGACGCAAGGGCGTTCCCTTTCCTGGTAAATTCCATTTCGGTGTTTGATCCCGGATTTTCCTATGAGCATGGGGAAATGGCCATGGATAGCAGCAATAAGTTGCAGGAATATTTCTATGACAACGCAGGCAATCTGCAGCCCAGAGAAATTACAACCAGTGTGAAAGCTTTTGCCAATGAGAATGATCGCCTGGTAGTCCCGTTTGACTTTTATTACACTTTGCCCGTCAAAAATCAGGTTACTAAAATAGATATTTCCCTGAAGGACAAATCCGGAAATCTGATTAAATCTTTTTCTTTCCATCAGACAGACCCGATTAAGAAAGTATGGCTTCATTTTTCTGACAAGGCCCAGCTGCTAAAGTCATCCGCAAATCTTTCTTTGCCGGATGGAATTTTTTCATTGTACGCCAATGGAAATAACGGGTATTCGGAAATAAAGAAAGTCATATTCGGGGATCAGCTCTATTCCATTTTTCATTGGGGAATTGCCCATTTAAAACCCAGGGTAACGAATGTGCCGTATAACCTTATTGCGGATGATGGGCGGATCATAAAAAGACGTGATCCCCTGGGTGTTTGGACGGAAGCGCCGGTATTTGAAATTCCGGTAAAAAGCCGGTTTGGGAATTTCCGGTACATCAATAATAACGGCAAGGAATTGACGCTCAACCCTGCGCTGAATAATTTTCTTTACAAAGAGAACAGGGTGCTTATATCGCAATTGCCTGTTTCTCTTTGTAAATATTATTTTTTAGTTCCTGAAAGCGGCGGCGGAGTCACTAAATATTTGCCCAATCCAAAAACCTACGATATCAAAAAGGATGATTTCCAGAGAATTTATTTTGATGTACTGGTACCTGAATCGGATCTGTTTCCTGTTTTACCTTAAAAAGCAATCCTTAATCATAAAAAATACATTTTATGGCAGAATACAAAACACCGGGAGTCTATATAGAAGAGATTCCACATCTCCCCCCATCTATTGCCTCTGTTGAAACAGCCATCCCAGCATTTATCGGGTATACAGAAAAAGCGCAATGGAAGGAGGCGGGCGATCTCCTTAAAAAGCCATGGCGCATTGAATCGCTGCTGGAGTATGAACAGTTTTTCGGATTCCCCGATCCCGAAAAGGAAAGTATTTCGGTGGCTTTTACCAGTTCCGGCTCGCGAACTGATATCAACGGAAAGACGGATGAAACAAAAAGGTCCAAATTTTTAATGCATTATTCCATGCAGATGTTTTTTGCAAATGGTGGCGGCCCCTGCTGGATTACTTCGATCGGAGATTACCAGGTCACCGGTGGCGTCATCATAGCGCAGGACCTAAAGAATGGACTTGCTGAAGTAGCCAAAATAAACGAAGTCACTTTATTACTGTTCCCGGATTCCATCAATCTGGATAACCCCACAGATTATTACGATGTGCATACCCAGGCCATCGCCCAATGTGTTTTGCTCCAGGACCGTTTTGCCGTAATGGATGTATATCATATACCTGATAACCTGGACAGGTGGCAGGCCGATGTTCAGTTCCTCCGGGATACTTTATCAGGCACTACCGATGATTTGAAATATGCTGCCGTGTATTTCCCCCGCATTTTTACGGGAATAGATTTTAATTATAAAGTAGCCGGAGATCAAACCACCGATAATGATGCTTCCGTGAAAATAATAAACGGACCAGGTGGGGCGCAAACCCTGGCTGACCTGAAGAAGGGCAGCAATGCCCAATACTTCCAGGCAAAAAGCGCGATTGCCAATATTCAAATGCTTTTGCCGGCCACATCGGCATTGATGGGCATTTACGCTTCGGTCGACAATGCCAGGGGAGTATGGAAAGCGCCGGCAAATGTGAATATTACCAACGCGATTGCCCCCCAGTATTTAATTACCCACGATGAACAAAAA
>JAYVXJ010000090.1:0-2545 GCA_043785285.1 Chitinophagaceae bacterium | reverse complement strand
TTGGTGGACGCATTTCCATTTACGTTAATTTGTGTCGGTGGCTTCCAGCTTGCCCGGATGTTGCAGTTCCTGCTCTACTTTAGTAGCATCAATCCCTTTTTCCTCACAGGCTTCCCGTACGGTTTTCTTACCGCCACAACAAAAGTCAAGTCCGTATTTTTTGAATACTTCTGCCTTGCGCAAATCTTTAGCGGCAATCTGTCCGAGGGTTTCGCTGCTTTCCCCGGAAACGCGTTTGCTGATCAGCACTTTCCACCATTCAGGTCCCTGTTCAAGGTATTCCCAGGTGAAAACATCTCCTCTTTCTCCCAGTAATTGATAATACAGGGGTTTAGGGTCATGGTCATTATGGAGCAACAAGCTTCCACCTTCTTCCAACAGATCAAAACGGGCAAAAATAGTTGGATGCTTTTGCTTCGGTGGAAGCAGGGTAACGTTCAGGATGTTTTCTGTACTTGTTTCCATATAAAGCGATTTATAATTTAATTATTTGACGAAGATAGACCTAATAAAAGTATTTATTTACTTTTATTGAGGCACTCTTTAGTCAGTTTGATTATTTTTCCGTAAATAGCAAATGGGTGTACAAAGTTCTTGTTGTGGGTTCGGTAAGAACAATGGAATAAATTTGGATCCATCGGATTTATCGGGTGATTCAACCGGAAAAAACAGCGTTTCACCGAGATCATTTTACATTCCCGTTGGCCTGTCGCAGCTTTGTTGCAGATATCCTGTTTTTCTAATTCGGTCTGAAGAGCTCTGGATTAGAAATCTAACTCCTCAAATGTTTATCACTGCGATGCTTCTGTTGCGCCGGGTTTATATTTTCTGAAAGTGCAGAATTTGCCGAGTGGGAAAAGCAGTACGTATAAGATTGTATTTGGAGAACGCTAATGGGAAATAGTGGATAGTATATGGCTCCTTTTCGGATAAAGAATATCTTCCGCTGTTTCATACCCCTCATTAGCTATGTGGATTCGTTTCTTTTCTCTTTTTTTTCTTGTTCGCACATATTGAATAATCACCAAGGTGGTAATGGCTATTCCTATGCCGATCAGCACTTTTCTGCTTTTCATTCCGGAAAGTTATCGTTCTGAATATTTTCTTATTTTAATTAACTTCTATCAGCTCTACATCAAAGATCAAGGTACTGTTTGGACCGATCTGTGCGCTGACCTGCCTGTTCCCATATCCCAGGTCTGGAGGAATAAAAAAACGCCATTTGCTTCCGGTCTGCATTAATTGTAATCCTTCCGTCCATCCCTTTATCACCATGTTCAGCGGGAAGGTAGCAGGCTGACCGCGTTTTACAGAGCTGTCAAATACAGTGCCATCAATCAGCGTTCCATGGTAATGACAAGTCACTTTACTGGTCTGACCAGGCTTTACACCGGTCCCCTCCGAAATGACTTCATACTGTAAACCACTGGTCAGGGTCGTAACTCCGGGCCGCTGCTTATTGGTTTCCAAAAAATCATGCCCGGCTTTTAAATTGGCTGTTGCCTTTTCGTTTTTCATCTGAAATAATTTATCGTTAATGCCCATAGATGATCATTTGTGCAAAGTTAATTTAAACTACATTTATCCTGACTTTCCTGGCTTTTTTTGCTTAAATATAACCATTGAGGAGATAACCCTTTTTTATGCGCCTTAATTTCAACGCTCTGCCCTTCTATCACAAGCTGGCCTCTGTGCTGGTAAGCCTGATTGCCATCGGCTACCTGGTTATACTATCTAAGGATTTACTCAGCCCCATCATTTTTTCCTGCTTATTTTCCATTCTGCTGCTTCCGCTGGCGGCCTTCCTGGAAAACAAACTCAGGTTGCCCAGAGGGGCTGCTTCCATGCTGGCCGTATTGCTTTTACTGCTCGCCATTTCGCTCATCGTTTATGTGGTGGGTTCACAGATTGGCACGCTGGCAGATGACTGGCCACAATTTAAACAGCAAGTGATCAGTTCTCTTTCAGATCTGCAACACTGGATTTCCCGCAAATATCATATCAATGCACATAAGCAATTAAACTATGTTCAGTCGGCCACATCCCAGGTACTGGCTTCCGGAACTACTGTGGTAGGAGCAACCATCTTGTCTATATCCTCCATCCTGTTATTCCTGATCTTTACTTTTATTTACACTTTCTTTTTTCTCACTTACCGGAGGCTGATCATGACTTTTTTGGTTTCCGTATTCCTGGAAGAAAATTCGCTGGTTGTGCATGATATTATTCAAAAGGTTCAGTTCATCCTGCGGAAATATATCCTGGGATTATTTATTGAGATGATCATTGTGTCCACCGTAGTGTGTATTGTTTTCTGGGCCCTGGATGTGAAATATGCTATTTTGCTGGGGCTTATTACAGGTCTGTTTAATATCATTCCTTACCTCGGTATATTCACTGCGCTGTTACTGAGTTCACTTATTACTTTTGCAACCGCAGCGGTTGCCGGGAAAGTGGTTCTCGTTATCATTACGTTAGTGATCACACATCTGATCGACAGCAATGTGCTGCTCCCCGTAATCGTAGGTTCTAAAGTTAAAATAAA
>JAYVXJ010000089.1:0-8461 GCA_043785285.1 Chitinophagaceae bacterium | reverse complement strand
TTGCTGTTTGGGGTTTCAGAGACAGAACATAATTTTTATTTTATACGTCACGCCAGCTTGTTTAAATACACCAGGCTTCCTAAAAAAGGATTATAAGATGGTATATATCCAATGTAGCCAAAAATTTGAATTTGTTTCATGCACTTATGATAGGTAGCCAGCGCATAGATATGGGCGAGCTTAATAACCTCCGGTGTGTAATAGAGGCTGGATTTTGATAATTCCCTTTTTCCCAGTAATGAATCAATGCGGAATACAAACTGAATGGAACTGCTTCATCTTGAAATTGCCCTGTGCATCGGTCTCCTTGAAATTTAGTTGTAGCCTTCCAAACTGGTGGGTTACTACGCGTTAAGCAGCAAAACAAGCTGACACCAACCGGCCACCAGGAAACTTTGCAGCCGGATATTCACAATAAATCCATCTTTCTTTCTGTCCCGGGAGAAGATCACGTAAAATAGTCTCCCAGAAAAGATAAGGCAGAGAATATAAGCATTAAAGATACCTGCGCTGTTGAACTATTTTCCATCTCCGGCTTTTTTCCGCTCCTTCACGATGGAGGCAAAGGCATGGGAATCTTCAATACTGTATTTAAGTATTTAAAATGCACGTCCCGTTTAAATCTGTTCAAGGGGCAGAAGAATAAGGACAAAAGGAATTCTTATTGCCTAGATAAACAGATCCTTCTCTGCTTTACCCAAGCCATCGGGTGTAGTATAAAAAGGCCTTTTTTCAATTACATAATGTGCGTCATCGGCAATGCCCAAGGCATGGTAAATGCTCTGATGGATCTGATCAATGACTATGGGTTTGTCCACCGTTTTGCAGGGCCGCTCATCTGCGGTTTTGCCATGCACATATCCTTTTTTTATGCCGCCGCCAAACATCAGCATGGAGCATCCATCCGTAAAGTGGCGGTGCATGCCATAGAATTTAATATCCTTGATGATATCAGGCTGATTCACCTGCTCCTGCACTTTCTTTCCAGGTCTTCCTTCCACCATCATGTCGCGGCTGAATTCACTCGCGAGAATTACAATTGTACGATCGAGCCTGCCCGTGTGCTCAAGATCTTTTATTAATTGGGAAACAGGTCCGTCGATCTGTTTTTTCATGTCGGCAATGCGCGTATGGCCATTGTCGTGCGTGTCCCATCCTTTGAAGGGTTCATATTCTGTTGTTACGCTGATGAATCTGGCTCCTTTTTCAGTGAGCCTGCGCGCCATCAGGCATCCCAGGCCAAACCGGCCGGTGTTGTAGACGTCATATATTTCTTTGGGTTCGCGGCTCAGGTCAAATGCTTCTGCTTCCGGAGACCGGAGCAGCATATACGCCTGCTCCATCGAGCGTTTCAAAGATTCTTTCTGGTAATCGCTTCCGTATTCGCCCAGCGGACCTTTTTTGATTAATTCTTCATACAGCTGATTGCGCCGCTCAAATCTTTTGGAGCTCATGCCTGCCGGAGGCCGGACACTTTCCAGCCCGGAAGACGGGTCTGGAATTAAGAACGGACCATATTCATTTCCTAAAAAGCCTGCCGTGTGAAAAGCTTTCAATTCTTCACCCTCACCCAGGTTAAAGCGCTGGCCGATGTCGATGAATGCCGGTATCACCGGATTTAAAGGACCCAATTCTTTGGCCATCCACGCACCGATATGCGGCGCCATCACCGATTGCGGAGGCTGATAGCAGGTGTGCCAGTGATACTGATGACGCGAATGAAGAATGAATCCCATGTCTGCGGCATGGTAGGAACGGATCAGCGTTCCCTTGTCCATAATCTTTCCGATGGATTGAAGCCCCTCGGAAAAATGTACGCCATCAATGGCAGTAGGTAAAGATTTATAGGTACTGAGCACCGAATTCGCTTCCATTCCGGTGCTGAAGGGGGTATAAGTTTTGGGGTCGAATGTTTCTGTATGCGGCATACCGCCTGCCATCCACAGCAGGATCACGGTATCGGCAGTAGCGGTTATTTTCCTGCCATTACAGGCTGAAAATAACTGCGTGAGGGGCACGCCCGCAGCCATGGTGGCCAGCATAGCCCCGCTGGTGTTTTTAAGAAAGTCCCTTCTGTTCCATCCGCTATTCATTTCCTGTTATTTTAAGTGAAATAAATTCATTGGTTAATAGATCAGCTGAAATTCCGGAAGCAGTACGATCGCCCATAAAAGATCTTCGGTTGCCTCTATTCGCGGCGACTCACTGAATAATTTCATCGCCACTTTCATTTCATCCCCGTCCGGCACCCGCATTAATGATTTTACATAGATGGCTTTGATTAATGCATCATTCTGCGGATATTTTGCTGTCCATCTCCCGGAGCCTTTCTTCAATGCATCAATGAAGCGCCTGCCGTTAGTCAGTTCCAGCGCCTGCAACAGGTTGGCCTGCGATTCACGGCTGGTGGAAACGGTTTCCCGGTTAGGCCGGCCCAACGCGGTTAAGAAAGAATTGTTCTGCACCAGTGATGCGCGGTTAACGAACGGTTCGTCTGTTTTCTTTACCTTAAAAATCGGTTTGTATCTCACCATCGAATCAGCAAAAATGGGCCATACGATATTCCCAACGGCATCGGAAAATTGCTCTGCCGTCATTCTTTGCCTCACCATGCCCGTAAATCTGAAATCCTGTGCCGTAAGCATCAACGGATTGGCAAGGCCGGATGAAGGAAGCTGGTAAGCTTTCGAGGTAGCGATGGTATATATTAATTCTTTCAGGTCATAATTCCCCTCCTGTGTAAAATGATAGGCGAGCCAGTCCAGCAGATCCTGGCTCCAGGGCTCATTGTCCATCATGTCCAGCGGCTCTACCATTCCTCTGCCCATCAATTGTGCCCAGATGCGATTGACAATGGTCCGGTATATTCTCCCATTTTCCGGGCGTACGATTAATGCAGCCAGCTGTTTTTGTTTTTCGATATGATTTTTGCTGCTGTCGATACTGCCCAGCTGTGGCCAGAGCATTCTGGCATTGGTGTATTTACCCGTAGGCTTGTCGCAGCGGTTTATTTCCAGGGAAGTGTTGCTGAATATATTCGCAAAGGCGTAGGCATCTTCCAGTTTCCATTCATTGATAAAACTATTATGACAGGAGGCGCATTTTAAATTCAACCCTAAAAATACCTGGGATACATTCTGTGCCGCCTGTATTTCCGTACGCTGGCTGGCGTTGACCACACCGCGCCATTGAATTCCCTTAATAAATCCCTTTGATTGTTTATCGGGACTGATCAGTTGTTTTACAAACTCATTGTATGGCTTATTATTTTTTAATGAGGTATACAGCCAGTTGGAGATATCCGATCTGCCCCCGGTAACGTATCCTGTGCCGGTGTAATCGTTGCGCAGCGCATCGTTCCAGAAGGTGAACCAGTTGACGGCATAATCATCATTGCGGTTCAGCAGTTGCCGCACCCATGTCGAACGCTTGGCAGGATCGTTGTCATTTTCGAAGGCAACCAGTTCCTGCGGAGTGGGCAGCAGGCCGATAATATCAAGATATATTCTTCTTAAATAGATTCTGTCATCAACAGGATTCTGCCACTTTATTTTATGCTTATTGAAATAATCATTCACCCAGATATCAACAGGATTTACCAGGTGCTGCACGTCTGCCGGCAGCGTGGGGTTGCGGGGCTCGAGCCTGGCTATGCGGAATGTTTTTTCATTGGCCGCCTGATCGGGCCAGGGTGCACCTTTCTGAATCCAGAAGCCGATTAATTTAATGTCCTCGTCAGGGATCTTTTTGCCTTTTGGCGGCATGGCGGTCGAATCGTCACGGGGAACCGTAAGCCTGTGCATGATCTCGCTTTCGGAAGGGTGGCCCGGAACAAACAGCAGACCTGATTCTCCACCGCGGAAGATCATTTTTTTATTATCGAGCCGGAGGTCGCCCTTGATCTTTTCGGCGCCATGGCACTTATAACAATTGTGTGCAAATATGCCCTTCACCTGGATGTTGAGATCCATTTCCTGTTTGGGAGAAAGCCGTGCCGTGTCAGCTATCAAAGAAGCAAAATCAATTTTAGATACAGGCCGTTTCTCTTCTTTGCTGTTATCAAATGCCCCACTGAGATAGTCTTCCCCATGCGTAAGTGATGCACCGAAATGACCAGTCACGGAAATGCCGGCTGCTGTAATAAAAAGCAATGACCTGTAGAGCCTGATCCTTCCCCGGCGTGGATAGCCCCTAGAACCATATGAAAGAATTGCCGCCGCCATTGCGAGCATTGCAGTTGTGATCCCCGACCATTGATGGATACTTAATGTCTGAAGGCCATAATCTCCGTCTTTGGCGAGTATCAGACCCAATACAACAGAAACCGCCGCTGACAATGCACCCATTAGCACACTGAGCTTTATCCCGGGCCTGAGCTTGGAATTAAATTGGTTGAGTGTAAACAACTCAAGTATCGCTGCAAACAGAATCAGCGCAACAGGGAAATGTACGGTGAGGGGATGAAGGCGGCCAAAGAAAGACCAGATATTTAGGAGTATATTTTCCAACAGCATCGTTACACGAATATATTGATCAGTATCGGGAAAGATAGAAAAGTATCCAAAGAACTTACATTTATAGGATTAGGTATGTATTGTCCTGATATTGCAGTAAAAAGTTGAGTGATTCAATAAGTGAATTTATAGCCGCTCGTACATGAAATAAGGCGTTTGATGGAATGGGCTGTGTTGTCCTGAGATAAAGAATGAAAAATCGAAATCGGGGAAAGCGTCAACTATGATATTTACTATTCGCGGAAGAGAATCGGTATTTGGAACCCGTATATCAACTATAAATTTTGAACTGGTGGGGGAACCATAATCATTAAATTGTACTGACCAATCATCACCCGCAAACTCATTAATTTGTAGAATGATTTTTCCTCGGAATTCTTCTTCCTTGTCGTAGATCTTGTCCTTAAAATCTTGCGACCAATCTAAACCCTGCGGAGTAATTAATTTTTGATGTGGTTCAAAAGTGAGACTGGCAGATATTTTATTTCCCATGGAGTAACGTTTGTATTCAAAGTTACGGAATATGGGAAAACACCTGTTTACAGGTACTGCAAATCAAACTAAAAAATAACAGCTTTTGCTACCTTCTATTGCTACCCCAAAGGAGAAACCCACGTCCAGCGTGGGTTTCAGTGATCCCGATGGGACAATAACCTGGTATAAAACCTGCGTCTGTACTGCGTATCAAAATGATAACCTTAGAAACCTACCCTAATTCCTACCTTCAAAGACCGTGGAAAACGTAGATAAATTTAGAGCGATAGATTTACTCCATAAAAGTAGCAAAAATGTCTGGAATGAGGCCAGGAATTTTTCATCATGAAAGGCGTTTCGGTCAGCTTTCCAATAAGCTACGAACTGCATAGCCAATTCAAATTTGGCAACCTGGCTTCACAAAAAGGATAAAAATTAAATTGTTGTGCACAATGATACATCTTGCTGTATGCGCCAAACCGCATACCCTGTCTTTAGTTGTCTACAACTATATATCTTGCTAAACGCACCCCGGAGCGTACACCGGCCTCTCTTTTCCGATATTTTTAAAATTGCAGTGCAATTCAAAGGCAATTGCCACCCATGCCAAGCAAAGCCCGGAGCCTAGAAAACAACCCAAATTTATCCCTTCAGATTGGAGATTCGCGAATTTTTAGAGGAATATTTGATTTTCTCTTATCCCGTGCATATTTCACTGAAAATGAAGCAAATTTACTAATTCTGACTTTTAGTTTAAATTTGCCGTATGCCAGTCATATCAATGTTTTACGGTTTAATTATTGCAATGTATTACCTAGATACAAAACAGCATAATTTGCCTCATATTCATGTAAAATATGGTGAACTGGAAGGTGTGTATGAAATCCCCAATGGCAGATTGCTTGAAGGGTCTTTACCGTCAAACAAAGAAAAACTTGTTCAAGCATGGATAGAAATCCACCAGGAGGATTTAATGGCAAACTGGCAGTTAGCCGTTTCAGGGGATAAAGTCTTCACCATAGACCCATTAAAGTAATTTTTATGAATCCGCGAGTTACGATCGTCAAATACGAAAATCCATATAAACTACTCCTCACATTTACTAACAAGGAAATAAAGAAATTTGATTTTACCAAGTATCTCAACTATCCTGTATACGAAGTATTAAAAGATGAAGGTTATTGTAAAAAGGCAAAGGTCTTCAATGGAACAGTAGTATGGGATGATTCTGTAGATTTTGATCCAGATACATTATACATAGAAAGTAAGCCCGTGGCAATTGCATAGGTTTCAAATTTCTACAGCAAATTGGCACTCTTCTGTCAGCCAGATCAGCTAAAACTATCGATTTATTAAATAGCGGCAGGAGTCATAAAAATAGTATGAAGGTCAGTGTTTTTTTTAACCGGTGTCTGATATCGCCCCATTTCTTCAAGTAAGCCGGCATCGTAGCAATAGTTGCCAATTCTTTATCGAGCGCACTCTTTTGTTGAAAAGTCAGCTCAATTTCTTCCCCTTCTTCTATTATCTCCAAGGCATGTTCTCTAATTAGAACATCAATTATCGCGGCAGCATACTTCTCTTTAGTTCGTATATGTAATTCGTCTGATCCTAAAAAAACGAAGGTAAGCCTTGGTTGAGAAAAATGTGGTGCATCCGGGAAATTACCCAGGAGTATCGAAATAGAATGTACGCCTTGTTGAACTTATATAATCAGGGATATGATAAATCCCAGCCAGTGATATGTGTTGATGAAAAAAGTAAGCAGTTATTAGAAGACAGCCGAAAGCCAATAGTGGGAAGATACCCGGACCAATGTTTTACAAATCGGTAAAGAATTGCTTTCTTATGATGGCGTGTCAAAAACCAAACCCTATACAATACTTCATCCCCATCGGGGATGGAATAAAACCAAGGCAGCCGCACACCGGGCAAACGATACTATTTATAAGTTAATGCCAAATGCTTATCACGGATTTGCTCCCGATATTTATTTGCAGGACAAATATGCAAAGGCGTATGCAGACCTGCTCAACGAAGGAGGTATGGACTATATTGACTTTGACGGGCTGGAGAGCTGTTGGTATCAGGGGCAGGGGCAATATTCCATCAGGAGATTTTACGATACCTTATTTAAGCATTTGAACCATTACATCAGGAATACGGGTTCCTGTATTTTCGAAGGCAACTGGCATTATATGAGTAGTCTGGATGTGGGGGGTAATCTGTTTGATCCCGCAGCCAATGTGTTTAGTATTGAAGGAAAGGATATCCGACAAATGGATTTTAGCAATTTGCTCCATGTTTCCTTTGGCATAGTCAATTTTTCTTCGAATTGGAACTCAGCGATTGCGGAAAATTTAGAAGCAAAGGCTATAGGCTGGAATGGACAATATATGTTGGGATTAAGTGAGCACAGCGTTGAAAAATGCGGTGAAAAATCCGACCTGTTTAAGGCCATCAGCACTTGGGAAAAGGCAAGGGACGCCAATGTTTTTACGACAAAACAAAAAGCGGCATTACGGGTTCTGGGAAACAGATTTCACCTGGAGCAGGTAAGCCCGAAAGCATGGAAAATGTATCCAGTTGAGTACCTGACTGCGTCTGTTACCAATATAAATAATCCGGATTCGACCCGGTTTACCGTCAGGAATCCATTTTTTAAACAACCACTGCAATTTAGGATGGAGGTAAAGGGAGCCAAAGGATCGTATGTTACTAATATTGCGCTGCAACTCAATCAGGGAGAAATAGTAAGATTAAAGGCTACTGTTCAAGCCGGACAATTTATAGTTTGTCATAACAACAGGCTAGATGTTACAGATGAACACTGGAACAAAATATCGGATATCGATATGGCCAATATTCCATCCTTAATAGCGGGGGATAATGAAATGGCTATTGGTGCTGACGTTTCAGGTGGTCAGTCGTGCGGCTTACACTTTTCCTTTTTAGTTATGGGGGTTCCCGAGAAGTTAGGGTATTAAATCAGGCATCAGGAATTTATGGAATAAAAATGTATGGGTATGAAAGCGATTTTTTGTTCATTTTTTCTGGTTTTATCTGCTGCTAATATAATTCAGGCCCAAAAAGGATCCTGTACCGGTTCGTTAAATGATGCTATTCATGAGCTGCAAGGTAAAATATCGCTTCAGGTCTGGCAGTATGCGGGTAATCAGGTAAAACAAAAGCATGTTATAAATATATTGAAGAAGGCAGACTCCTGCTCGGGAAACCTGCAAATCAACCATTCTCAGTGGACGTGCACCGTTTTAAATAGCCTGACTGGTAAGGACGGCGCTTCTGATGTGAAAGTTACTTTCAGTTTGAAAAAGGGGAGTCTTACCAGTGCAGGTGTAGCCGTCGCTTTTAATTTTAATAAATGGTCTGTAAATAACTATTTGCTAATACCGGCGGCAGTGTACAATGCTAACCGGTTTCGCGTGGTAAATAGTGGCTATATGGCCCCATAT
>JAYVXJ010000088.1:0-8464 GCA_043785285.1 Chitinophagaceae bacterium | reverse complement strand
CCACCTTCAACGCATAGGTTAATCCGGCAATGCCAGAACCAACCACCAGAAAATCCGTTTTTCTTATCATAGCCGGGATCCGTTCCTAATAATCAATCGTGTATTCAAATTTTTCAGGATGGTCAAATACTTCAATGAGGTTGTATTGTATTACCACCTGTTTTTTATCGGCGGATAATTTGGCAAGTGCGTTATCTATTTTCTTTACCGGGCGGGGCAGGTTAATAGTAAGTGTATACGGAATGGAAATGCCCATGCTTCCGGCATCTTTCATTTGTGCATACTGCAGACGCTGTTGCAGGGTCTTCCATTTCTGATCATTTAATTTCCGGGAGATCAGTCCGTCGTGACTTTTAAAATCATACATAGCATTAAACTGATTCATGTCGGGCATGTCTTTCCCGCTCCCGGCAGAATCTGTTTTTCCTGCCATGCCTTTGAACAATTGCGTAAAACCGAGCGACTGATTATTCATCGAATTGTACAACTTCTCGAGGTTTCCCTGACTGCTGAAAGGAATGTGGACGTCACTTTTAAAGATCTGCTGATCCAGGTTCAGTTTCATGTGCACAGTACCATTTTTCACCAGTTCCTTATTCTCCGGGGTAACGTCTTTGGCACTATCCATCAGGTTTTTCATCAGTACGGTAGTATCCAGGTTTTTACCGGGCATTTGTTTTTCCATTTCCTCTTTACCCAGATAATTCTGCATGGCTTCCAACAGCTGGCTCATGTCGGTATTAACAGTCAGTTCCCCTTTTCCATCTGGTTTAATGTCAATCTGCTCCTTGATTTCAAAACAACCGGCTAACAGGAGAACCAGCACCCCGGTGAGTAAATAAGTAAACCGTTTCATCTGTTTATTTTTATTTTTTTTAAGGGTAGACAGAAAAAATTTACATTAAAGCAAACAGGACAAATGCAAATTTAAGCATAACCTGATTCAGGTAAAATTTAGCCTGAAAGGTACGTGTTTACTGCAAACCAAGCTGGTATTGTGCCGTAAAAGTTTGTGAATGATGGCGTTCTAAAATGGTCAGCCCGACGCCATTATTAAAGCAATCGGGCACCGCACTCAGGTTTTCAATGGCTATGCTCTTACGGTCATCTGGCGTATAGATCTGCAGGTATGGATACGTTTTATCCGGGAAGAAGGATAAACCCATCCGGTTAGCCGGATTAAATAATACGCAGGCGGGTTTTCCCGTTTCGGATTCCAGCAGAAAGCAATGATCGAATTCGTACGTATCAATACGTGCTGCCTTGGAAAAATGAATAAAGGGAATCCGCTTTCCGGTAGGGATGAGGTTTTTGTCGAAAGCCAGGATTTCTTTTGCATCTACCGTTAGTAGCCAGTCATTTACTTTGCCTTCCAGACTGAAATAAGGGTGCCAGCCATCGGCTATGGGTATGCGCCCGGAAGATAAGTTGGTTACCTTGGTTTCCAGGGATAATAAACCGTTCTTTTTTAATGTATATTTGACACTTATCTGATAATCAAAAGGATAACCGGGATCCTCTTTTTTATATTCGTATTCCAGGAGAACAGAAGCCTGATGATCTCCTGCATTTTCGTGCATAGGGGTAAAGGGCTTATTAAACAGGATTCCGTGAATGGCGGATCCGTCTGTGAATTTATTCTTGAATTCATATGATTTTCCTTCAAATTGATATTGGCCCTGGAAGATGCGGCAGGGAAAGGGAGATAGCTTTGCACTCCGGTAGAAAAGCGGGTGATGCTGGTATAGGTCGGAACGGTTTTTATAACTGCTAATCGCCTGCAGGCGCCTTTCTCCGAGGGGAATAGAAAATTCGTGTAGCAACGCTCCGCATTCTGGTAGTATCTTTACCTGGATGCCGGTTGATGCGTCTGTGAGCTGCAGCAGGTTCAGATCCTGTTCCTTTGTTTTGGAAATCGTAAATGGCATTAGTTAAAAATTGATAATTTCCCTGATGGAAAAGCAGATTCGTCGGCAATTTCAGCAATATTTTGGAAAGGACACGCTGATTGCTGCGGCGCCGGGACGGGTTAATCTCATTGGCGAACATACGGATTACAATGAAGGCTTCGTACTTCCGGGAGCCATTGACAGAAATATTTATATTGGTATTGATTCCAATACGGACAGGATATTGAATGTTTACGCCGAACAGTACCAGGAAAAATTTACATTTCCGATAGATGATGTACATCCGGTAAATGGCTGGCCCACCTACCTCCTCGGGATGATCCATTATCTTCTTCCGCATAAACAACTTTCCCAGGGTATGGACGTGATCGTATCCGGGAATGTGCCGGTAGGTGCCGGCATGAGCTCGTCCGCGGCACTCTGCGCTGCATTTGGAATTGCGCTGAATGATATTTTCCGGTTGGGATTATCCCGGATGGAAATTGCTCTTGCAGCCCAGAAAACCGAACATCATTTTGCTAATCTGAAATGCGGGATCATGGACATGTTTGCCAGTCTGCATGGCAAAGCAGGGCATGTAATGAAACTCGATTGCCGGAACCTGGAATATGAATATATTCCGTTTCAATTTCCGGATTACTGCATCGTACTCGTGAATTCCATGGTGAGCCATTCACTGGCTTCTTCAGAATATAATGAACGGCGAAGGCAGTGTGAGGAAGGCGTTTCTTTCCTGAAAAAATTTTATCCGGAAATCCATTCTTTACGCGACGTGAAAGCAGAACAATTAAAGGAGCACCAGAGCGCAATAGATCCGGTCGTATTTAAAAGATGCCGGTTTGTATTGGAAGAAAACCAGCGATTGCTGGAAGGTTGTGATTTTCTGGAAGCAGGCCACGTGACGGCATTCGGCAAACTTATGTATGCTTCTCACGAGGGCTTGAGCAGGGATTATGAAGTTAGCTGTGCGGAATCGGATTTTCTGGTGAATGCTGCAAGAACATTTCCCGAAGTGAAGGGGGCAAGACAGATGGGCGGCGGCTTTGGCGGTTGTATCATAACCCTGGTGGAAAGAGACCAGGCAGATCATTTCATAAACGGTATTCAGGATAAATATGAAAGGCGATATGATAAAACACCAGACAGTTTTATCATGAATATTGCTGAAGGAGCCCATCTGCTCGCATAGCATCAGAACACTTCCCCGAGATTCACAAAAATACCTTTGGATCCGTCAATGCCTATTCCATAGTCAATGGCAATATTGGTATTGGAATGTTTATTTACTTTAATGCGAATACCCCCTCCGGCTGCGGGCCATAACTTACTGAATCGTTTGGAAGGATAATCTGAAAAGCTCTGCATATTGGCAAAAGCAACAGCTCCGAAAAGACCGTTCCTGCTGATAGCAAACCGATATTCCGCTTCCAGGTAAAGCATATTCTCGGAACGGAACCTGCTCTGGATATAACCCCGGCCAGTATTATTATAAGTATCCCAACCGGTTGCAGGTAAATCCAGATATGGCGGCTTTCCCGAAAGCGTGAGCCAGTCATAACTCCAGAAAGCAAGGATATTCGGACTGTTCGGGGAGAGGTGAAAATATTTCCGCAGATCCAGCGTGAGCGATTGCCAGTTGGTATCACTTCCTATCGCCCGGAGATTATCCCGGTAAAGAATATCTGCATAAAAACCGCGCTGCGGGTTGATGGAATTTTTCCGGCTATCGAATAATAAATTTAATACCGGTCCGGAGGAAACCGTTTTATCCCGCAGTCCGTATAAGTAAGCATCAGAAAACTGACCATTGGATTGACCTTCTTCTTCTACATCCCAATGATAGTCGAGAAAATAACCTGCACCTGCGTACAGGTTCTCCCTGATCTTTTTTAAAATGGATTGATATATACGGAGATGCGAATAATCAATCTCATCCTCATTGTTCAGAGAACTGTTTCCGCCAAGTCCGTACGTATCCTGCGGATATTTATAATAGCGCCAGTCAGCCTTAATATTATATTGATTATCGCGTGTCCACCAGTTCACCAGCACTGGAATGGTAAGCTGCTGATATTGCGAATACACAATCTGTATGGCAATATTGGAAACATTTGTCTTTGCCGGATCATTGGTAAAGAAAGCCACATTAGACGCCAGGATGCCGGCAAAGCCGGTACTCAGGGTATAGCCAACAGCCGGCACAATAGAGAAATGATATTTAACGGGGCTCTTGGGTTGAGCAGAAAGGGTTGCTTTCTTTTTTCGGGTAATGGAATATAAAACATCAGGAAGGTCTTTTTGGGGATATGGGGGAATGCCCGTTGAATCAGGAGCCACGGTGCGTTGAGCCGGCATGAGCCTGCTGCTGTCTGTTTGGGCAGACAGATCCAAAGACAGGAAGATGAACCCGGTAAGGCTTGCAGTAATTAAGATCCGGCAACGTCGCCTGGTTCGATCCACTCGTTGTTTTCTTTTAACAAAATGATCAATTCATCTACGGCTGTCTCACTGCTTACTCCGCGCTTCATCACTTCTTTTCCTTTGTACAGCGTGATCTTTCCCGGTCCGCTGCCCACATATCCGAAATCTGCATCTGCCATTTCGCCGGGTCCGTTTACAATACAGCCCATGATAGCAATTTTCAGACCTTTGAGGTGACTGGTTACAGAACGAATTTTAGACGTTGTTTCCTGGAGGTCAAAAAGGGTTCTACCACAGGAAGGGCAGGAAATGTATTCTGTTTTAGAAATCCTGGTTCTTGCGGCCTGCAGAATGGAAAATGCGGTGTTATTCAGAAATTGCTGATTATTCCTGGAAGGAAGATAGGTTCTGCCGGTCACCTGTCTGTTGACGATCTTATCCGGATCGTTCTTCAGCCAGAGACCGTCTCCCATTCCATCGGTCAGCAATGCGCCGGATTCAACAGCAAAATGGATTAATTGTTTGTCAATGGTAGTTTCGAAACAATCAATGGTCAGGATCACCGGGTTTTGGATATTCCGGTTCATCATTTCCATAATGAATCTCCTGGTATCCTGTACGGGGTTCCGGGCTGAGGAATATACGCAGAGAACAACGCCCGGGATGCCTTGAATACGGGAAAGCAAATCCAGGCTTTCGGGCCTGCTGGTATCGAGGGATAGGAAGTTCATCGTTTTTGAATGCTTTTCTGCTTTCAAAAACGTCGTAGTAAACAGCGGGAAATATTTTTCTTCACCGGAAATGGTTTGCGTTGCATCCAAATTTTTCCAGCAGGAATAATCGCAGATCACATTCAGGGTTCCGGGTAAAGCAAAATCAGGGACCCGGCCTGCAGTATACAGGTAATCCGCTGCGTCGTCACTGATATTCCATTTATCTGTTTCTGCCTGATATTGATATCCGATACTTTGCAGCGATTCCCGTGTTATAGTGCCTGCCTTTAGGTAGTCGGCTACAACTACCGGTGGGTGCGGAATTCCAATATTGAATTGAGGGATGCTTGTCCTTCTTTTATATTCAAAAGGGGAATAGGGAATTTTTTCAATTGCCGGAACAGCCGGGTCTGTTTTTCCGGATGCATATCGGGCAACGATATCCTGACAAACAGGGATTTCGAATTCCGGATCTTCGGTTAAGGATACGCGTATGGTGTCTCCGATTCCGTCTTCCAGCAAAGTGCCGATGCCGATAGCTGATTTGATTCTTCCGTCTTCTCCGTCACCCGCTTCCGTTACACCAATATGCAGGGGATAAAGTATGCCGAACTCATCCTGCATATTGCGGACGAGCAGTCGGTAAGCCTGCACCATCACCAGCGGATTGCTGGATTTCATACTCAATACAATCTGATGATAATTTTCATTCCGGGCGATGCGGAGAAATTCCATCGCACTTTCCACCATGCCCATCGGAGAATCGCCGTACCGGCTCATGATCCGGTCACTTAACGAGCCATGATTGGTACCTATCCGCAGGGCGGTTCCGTATTCTTTGCAGATGCGGACCAGCGGAACAAACCGGTCGTGTATCCGCTGGATCTCTTCCATGTATTCTTTATCTGTGTATTCAATAAACTGAAACTTTTTTTTATCAACATAGTTGCCTGGGTTCACGCGTACCTTTTCCACGATGCGGGCAGCAATCTCGGCGGCATTAGGGGTGAAATGGATATCGGCAACAAGCGGTGTCTGATAGCCTCTTTTTCTGATCTCGTTTTTGATGTTCAGCAGGTTTTCAGCCTCACTTTTGCTGGGTGCTGTAATGCGAATGAGTTCGGCACCGGCTTCGATACAGCGGATGGATTGCTCCACGGTAGCCCTGGTATCCATGGTATCCGGAGTAGTCATGGTTTGAACCCGGATCGGTGCATCGCCTCCGATGATCAGATGGCCTACTTTTACGGGCACGGTTTTCAAACGTTCATATTGCGTAAGAGAAGAAGTGTACAATTGCATGATGGGCCTTAACTAATAATAACAAAATTAACGATAAGGATTGGTGCTTACCAATCCTTATCCGGCTGGTTGGGGGCGCGGGTTTTGTTTTGATTCATTTTATCCTGCACGTCCTTTTCCCGCTGAATGAGGGAACGCAGGTATTGTTCCACCTGTTGTTTGCTCAGCTTGCTTTGCTGGGGTTTGGGATGATTATCCTCCTGGTTTTTTTGTTGCTCTTTTTGCTGCTTGTTTTGTTTGTCCTGCTTTGGCTTTTTATCTTTTTTATCTTTATTATTATTCTGTTGCTGTTTTTGTTCCTTTTTTTCGAGCAGTGCTTTCACCAGGTTTTCCCGCGCTTCATTATCTTCCGGGTTTAATTTCAGGGCATTCTTCCAGGCATCAATACTTTCGTCCAGTTTTTTTTGTTTCATCATAGCCACGCCTTTGTTATAGTAAGCGCTTTCCCGCGTTGTGGCCTCTGTATTCGACTGCAATACTTCATCGTAAGCTCCGGCAGCATGTTCAAAATCGTTTTTGCGGAATTCGGCATTACCCAGATTAAAATTGGCATTGGCATTTCCGGAAGACTGCTTAAGTGCTTTTTCGTAGTTGGCTTTCGACTGATCGAAATCTTGTGCTTTATAAAAACGGTTTCCTTTCCGGATAAGCGCATCAGCCGGCTGGGCATACAGCATGGAGGAAACCAGTACCATCGCCATCAGGGATAATAGGTATTGAACGTGTTTCCCCGAAATCGCTTCGTTGGTTATTGACCGGATGGTTCCCGCCAGTTTAAATTTTTTCATGGACGATTCTTTTTCTTTCCGGAAAAAATAATTCAACCACCAGTAAGATCAGGGCAACCCCGATGAACCAGGGAAAATAATTTGTATAGTTGGTGAATTCACTTTGGGTCAGCGCACGTTTTTCAATTCCATCCAGCCTTTGCGAAAGCGTGATGGTAGCATCTTCCAGATTATCCAGTCGGATATAAATACCATTGGTTGCATCAGAAATTCCGTTAAGCTCCGGTTCATTCAGTTTGGAGATCACGATATTTCCTTTTTCATCTTTCTTCGGTTCATTCGTTGCCGGATCTACGATGATGGAGCCTTCCGGTGAACCAATGCCTACCGTATTGATCATGACTCCGTTTTCTGCCAGTTGTTTTGCCGTTTTCAAACCTTCCGGGTCATGATCTTCCCCATCTGATATCAAAACAACAGCCTTGTATTTGTGTTCATTTCGGTTAAAGGAATTGTTGGCCATATTGAGTGCTTCCGAAATAACGGTTCCCTGGGTGGGTACTGCATCAGGGCCTGCTTCGGAAATATACATTTTTGCTGCACCGTGATCGGGTGTCAGCGGCATCTGCATATAAGCCCTTCCGGCAAAGAGGATTAATCCCAGCCGGTCATTCTGCAGTTTGTCCACCAACCGGTACAGCAATTGTTTGGCTTTATCCAAACGGCTGGGTTTTACATCCCTGGCGAGCATGCTCTTGCTTACATCCAGCACAATCATTACGTCCACTCCCTGCCTCGTGATATTTTCAGCTGCACCTTTGGCCCGGAGATTTGCCATACCCGTGATCAGCAGGAAAACAACGGAGAGGATCAGTACAAATTTGATCATGAACTTTTTGGCGGAGAATGATTTTACCAGTTGCTTCACCAGCCATGGATCTCCGATGCGTATACTCACTTTTTCCTTCCAGCGGATCAATTGGCTAAAAAGAAAGATCAGGCCGGGAATCAGCAGCAGGGCTATCAGATATTCAAGGTGTTCAAAATGCATAAGATCAATCAGGGCCGGACTAATACCGGCTTGCAAGTTAACGAACCACCTGCTGTGGCATTATTTCTTTCCGTTAAAAAATCCTAAATGGGAGAGGATTCCTTTAAGTATGTGCAGGCGTATTTCCGCCATATCCATGTTTTTATTGGTGGATTCCAGGTTCAGCACAAAGAAATAAGGATGTTTATTTTCTTCTATCCAGCCAACCACCCAGCCGATCTCATCCCCGTTCTCCCTATTGCCCCAGCCGGTTTTATAACTTAGTTTGAAGTTGGCATCTTCTTCCCGCAACATCAGTTTCGTCACGATCTCCTGCGTACGGTGGAAGAAGGGAAGTTG
>JAYVXJ010000087.1:0-8471 GCA_043785285.1 Chitinophagaceae bacterium | reverse complement strand
TGCCGTTAAAGCCATATACGTGAGTGAAGGTTCCAGGCAGGATGAAGAAGGCATACAGGAACCATCCGTGATGAACACATTCTTCGCATCGTGCATCTGGTTATGTTCATTTAACACGGAAGTTTTGGGATCCCTGCCCATTCTGGCAATACCCATATCGTGCACGCTGAAAATCCTTTCTCCCGGATGCTCCGTGCTATCCCAGGTGCTGATATTTTTTGCCCCAACCTTTTCCAGCATTTCGGCTGCGGTGTTCCTGATGTCAAGCCGCATTTTCTTTTCATTATCCTTCAGTTCACAATCAATTGCCAGGAGATGCAAACCCCATTTATCTTTTTTGTCTGGATCCAGGGTCACTTTGTTTTCATAGTAGGGAAGCGTTTCACCCATTCCGGATAAATCGAAGGACCAGGAACCAGGTTCTGTAAGTGCCGCTTTCAAACCTGCACCAATATCGAGGCCATCTATATTTCGTTGCGAACCACCGCGCCCCGCACCTCCGCCATAGGAGAATCCGCGGATATATTCCGGATGCCTGGATCGTTCATTAATATTCCTAAACTGCGGAATATAAGCCACCGTTGGCCTTCTCCCATAATAATACTTATCTTCCAATCCTTCCATCGTTCCACTTGCCCCTACTCCCAGATGATGATCCATTAAATGATGCCCCAACTGTCCGCTGCTATTGCCAAACCCATCCGGGAAAACATCAGAAAGAGAATTCAACAAAATAAAAGCGGTATTGATGGTTGACGCATTCAGGAAAACGATCCTGGAATAATACTCTTCAGTTTTCATGGTTTCCGCATCGAGTATGCGTACGCCTGTTGCCCTTTTTTTGTCTTTGTCATACAGCACTTCTGTAACTATAGAAAAAGGACGAATAGTAAGTTTGCCTGTTTTCATAGCCGCGGGTAAAGTAGCAGAATTGCTGCTGAAGTAACCGGAAAAAGGACAGCCCTGCTCACAGCGGTTCCTGAACTGACAGGGTCCCCTGTCGCCCACCTTGCTGGTGTGGTTAGCGGTTCTGCCCACAATCAACCTTCTTTCATCCTTATAAATGGCTTTTATTCTTTTCGCAACTTCTTTCTCCATGCAATTCAACTCCATCGCAGCCAGGAAATGACTATCCGGCAATTGCGGTAAATTTTCAACTGAACCGCTGATACCCACAAAGGGTTCTACATAATCATACCAGGGCGCGATATCCTTATAGCGGATGGGCCAGTCAATACCAATTCCCTCTTTCTGGTTTGCTTCAAAAATCAGGTCGCTCCAGCGATAACATTCCCTTCCCCAAATCAATGACCTTCCGCCTACCTGGTAACCGCGCATCCATAACCAGGGTTTTACCGGAGTATAGGGATGCTCCAGATCGTTGACGAAAAAATGTTTGGAGACTTCATTAAAGGCATAAATTTTTGATTGCACGGGATAGTTCTTCCTGTCTTCCTCGGTAATGGATCCCCGGTGTTTCAATTCCCAGGGATCCTTTGTTGAATCTGTGTAATCTTTTATGTGTTCCACATTCCTTCCCCTTTCCAGTACCAGTGTTTTCAATCCCTTTTCACACAATTCTTTTGCTGCCCATCCGCCGCTGATACCGGAGCCTACAACGATTACATCATAGGTATTTTGTTTTACCGCTTTATTGTTGAGGTGTAAAGTGTCGCCGGGCATATCAATTAGTTAAATTAAAAATTGACTTGAAAGGTATTTAAATAATGCCGACCATGAATTTTTCCTTCCTCCTCAGTACCCGGCGTTTTGAGACAAGTTTTTATTTACATCACGCTCATTTTGCGGGATAGGCAGCATCAGGTGGTTATCATCCAATACAAATCCCTGAGCAGCCTTGACCTCTTGAAATTTTTTCAACCGGATAAGATCCCAGCGCCTGTGCCCTTCCAGACACAATTCCCAAAGCCGTTCATTTACCAATGCATTTATGAAATCAACTGGCGTTGGGGTATTGGTAAAATCAAGCAATTTACTTCCAAGCCCGGCTCTTGTTCTGATTGCATTTACTCCGTTAAACTTATTGACATCAGCAGGATTTATATTATTCATAGCCTCTGATTGCATCAATAGAATATCCGCATAGCGTATAACGATCCAATTCGTGCGGCCAAAGCCTCCCGGGGCTACACCGGGATCGTGATACTTTGAAATATAGGTAACTCCTCCATCTACCGTACCTGCATTTACCGCTTTCCGGTTATCCGCTGCATCAAATGAGGTATAAAAAGAACTTAGGGGAAGGAATGAAGCATAACCACCGGATGACTCGGGGTCAAACATCAGGTTGGTGATATTGTTGTTATTGGGAGGATCTCCAAACTGGATGGAAAAAATACATTCCGGTCCATTTTTTTTTGAGACATCAAAAATATCGCTGTAATTCGGGACTAACCTCAGCACATTCGAATGTGCTGCTGAATAGCTTATAATTTTATTGCACTCATCCAGTGCAGCCTGGTTGTCTGTTGAAACAGCAAAGCTTGTGCTTGCTCTTTGCAGGTATGCCCTCGCCAGCAAGCCAGAAGCGGCTTCAGAAGAAATCCGGCCGATCTCGTTAGACGGAATCTGATCAGTAGGTAAACAATTGGTTTCCGCAAATTGCAGGTCGCTGATGATCTGGTAATAAATGGAATCAGAAGGAGTACGGGATGGAAATAGATTCTGGTCTCCTCCGTTATGCAGTACCAATGGAACATCACCAAAAGATCTTACCAGATCAAAATAGGCCATACCTCTAAGAAAATATGCATTACCCAGAATATTATTTTTTTGAGTAGCATCCATATCAATGGCAGGGACATAAGTAATCACATCATTGGCATTTTTGATCAATGTATAAATATTCGACCACCACGCATAAAGCTGCCCGTTGGTCGGCGTATATTCTCCCCGGTATAATTGCTGGCGGTCTGAAGAAGCATTGTTCGGCTTGAAAATATCCGCAGAAAGATCTGCTATCAGGTAGATGGTACGCTGGTAATAAGTTTGGTACTGAAGTTGGGAAAAAACACCATTTAAAGCGGCTTCTGCATCTGCTTCCGTTTTATAGAAGTTTCCCGGCGATAGGCTGCTATGCAATTTTTCTGTAAGCATCTTTTTACATGACGTAAAAGAGACTAAGGAAAGAATGCCCGTGAGTATTATGATATATTTTTTCATCTTATTAAAGTTTATGCAGGATATTTTTATTGTTTAAAAGCTAAATTTTACGCCTACCAGAAAGGTCCTGTAATTCGGGAAGGCGTTGTAATCCGTACCCAGGGAGAGGGCGTCAGTAGCATCTGTGAACGAATTTACTTCCGGATCATATCCGGTGTATTTTGTAAACGTCAGCAGGTTTTGCGCCGTTACATATACATTGGCCGATTTAAATACACTGGTTAATTTAGGCAAGGGCAGATCGTAAGATAAAGTGACCGTTTTTAGCCTAAGGAAACTTCCATTTTCAAGGATATCACTGGTGAAACCGGTTGCATTTCTCAATATGCTGCTTACCCTTGGCAAAGTATTGCTTGTTCCGGAACCATGCCAGCTATCTGTTCCCACATAAGCCAGCTTATTATAGTTGGGGGTACCGTTCTGGATTTCATACAGATTTTCATTTAATATTTTATTTCCATAAACGCCTTGTATAAATAAGTTTAGATTAAAGCGGCCCACCGTAATGTTATTGACCATACCATAAATAAATTTGGGTAGCGCCTGGCCCAGTATCATCCGGTCCTCTCCACTCAATGAACTGTCATGATTCAGATCTTTATAAATAGGGTCGCCCGGATTAACCGCCTGCAAAGTTCCACTTTTCATTATCTGATCCTGTGATTGCCAGATTCCGTCAAATACATACCCGTAAAAGGAACCAATCGGCTTGCCGGGTTCCAAGATTGCCGAAGGAGGTGCTCCTCCGTTAAAGACGGACCCGCTGAGTTGCCCTACATAAATCTGCTTATTACTTCCCAGGTTCAATACTTTATTGGTATTCGTTGAAAAGTTGAAGGTGGTGGTCCACTTCACTTTTCTTTGATCAATGTTAAGGGAGGTTGCAGAAAATTCAAACCCTTTATTTGATACTGAACCCGCGTTTTGAAGGATGCTGCTATAACCGGATGTCTGCGGGATATTTACCAGCAAAAGGAGGTTGGAGGTCTTCTTATAATAGAAATCAGCGGTAATAAATAACCGGTTATTCCATAAACCCAGGTCCAAGCCCAGATCTGAGGAAGCGGTGGATTCCCATTTCAATGAAGGGTTCGCGATATTAGCGGCAGCAAGCCCAACTACCAAAGAAGGCGTAGCCCCTAGGGAATATTGATTGGAAACAAACTGACTTAAAGAATTGTAGGAACCGATTTCCTGGTTGCCTGTAATGCCATAGCTCATCCGCAATTTCATTTCACTGATGGCATTGATATCTTTAATAAAATCTTCCTGGGAAAGATGCCAGGCGATTGCACCGGAAGGAAAATATCCCCATTTATCGTTAACTCCAAAGCGGGATGAACCATCTGCACGCATGGTGAAAGTAAACAGGTATTTATCCATTAAGCGGTAATTGGCTCTCCCGAAATAAGAAACCAATGCGTTCTCCCCATAAAATGAACCGGGTGTAGAGGGAATACCGATACCAAAATTATAAGGCCCAAGGCTATTGGTGGACAGGTTAGTGATACCGGCATTAAATGATTTGTTATACCAGTGTTGAAGCGTGAAGCCACCTGTAAGGTTGATAGCATGGATCTTATTAAATGTCCTATCATACGTAAGGGTATTTTCATTGAGCCAATTATAATATCTGGCCGAGGATTGAGAAGCCCGACCGATACCCGATGACGCAAAAATGTCGGTTGGTACAAATGCTTCCTCACCATTACTTACATAATTAACACCAAAGCTGGTTCTGAATTTTAATCCTTTCAGTATCTCATATTCACCAAATGCATTCACAAATACATTCAAGCTATAAAATCCGTCCTTAGCTTCATTTATGTAAGCAACCGGATTGCCAATAGGCGCCCCCACCCCGGCAGGTCCGTTTACATACGTATATGCACCCGTACTATCTTTGGGAGCAAGCATGGGATTAAACCGAACCGCATCCCATAATACACTTGGTTGATCAGCTCCTCCGGAGGTATTTACCGTAGTCATATTCTGATAACTGTATCCAAGCTGGGAAGACATTCCTATTTTTAATTTTGAACTGATATTCTGATCCAGGTTGAACCGCACAATACCCCGTTTATAATCAGATCCGGTGATAATGCCGTTTTGATTAAAAAAATTAAAGCTCAGGTAATGTTTTGAATCTGCATTCCCGCCATTAAAAGCTAAAGAATAGTTGGAAATACTGGCTTTTCTGAATATAGCATCCTGCCAGTCAGTTCCTTTACCGAGGGAATTGATTTGGGTTTGTGTAAATGGTAGCGGGTCGGTGGTATTGAATAAGTCATTATTTTCCTGTTGCACCGTATTCGAAAAAATGCCATATTGTTTGGCATTCATCATCTTATATTTCTTTGCCACCTGCTGCACACCCATGTATCCTTCCAAAGTCACTTTTGCTGCATTCCTGCTCCCTCTTTTAGTGGTAATGATAACAACCCCATTGGCTCCACGACTTCCGTAGATAGCCGTTGCGGAAGCATCTTTCAGAACATCTATGGATAAGATGTCGCTGGGATTAATATCGCCCCCGTTCCCACCAGCATAACCATCCACTACAAACAGCGGGCTGCTGCTTGAATTAATGGAGTTTGTGCCACGAATCCTTACCGAAAAAACCGCTCCCGGCTGGGACTGGTTTTGCGAAACCTGCACACCACTTACGCGCCCTTCCAACAACTGTTCGGTGCCAATCACCGGCGTTTTTTCCTGCTCATTCAAGTTGACTGAAGCAATGGAGCCTGTAATGTCCTTTTTTCTCGAAGTCCCATATCCTACCACCACGAAATCCGATAAAGCAGCATCAGCCATTTTTAACTGAATCAGCAATTCCTTTGCCCCATCCGCAACCTGTTCCTGCGTTTCCATTCCTACATAAGAAAATATCAGCGCAATCTTTTTATCCGTAACAGTTTCTAATGAAAAATAACCATCCGCATTGGTTGCAATTGATTTTCTGGTTCCCTTCACCTGCACCGTAGCACCTTCCAGAGGTTCCCCCTTTTCATTAACCACTCTCCCTTTAATTTCTATAGGAGGTAATGGGTTTTCTATAGTCTGTAGCCCTTCGGTTGGGGAAAGTTTCTTCTTTATTACAATCATCTTTCCTTTCAGACTGTAATAAAATGGTTGGTCTTTCAGGCATTTATCCAGCACTTCTTTGATGGTGGCATCTTTTACGCTAATGGAAACACGGGCAAACCTTTCGAAAAGCGCTTCACTGTACACAATGGAAATACCCGTTTGTCGGGATACCTCCTTGAATACTTTCTGCACCGGAACATCTTTTAATGAAAAGGTAATGGTTTGCGCGTCCGAACGGGCGGCCACCTGAAGGCAGGCACTCAATAAAATGATAGCGGTTATCTTCATGATCCGCAGGGTTTTGGTAAATCCCGAATAACGCGGGATAGATAAATCTACCGGGGTAAAACCGGCGCCGGGCAATCTAAAATGCATAACTTTGAAATGTTTGGGTTAATGAATAAGCAGTCCGAACGATTGTATTAAAAAGTTAACTCAACTTCCTGCCGGAGGTGGTCTCAACACTTCCGGTTTTTCGTTTAAGTAAACCAGGATCCGAATTCATGCAATCAGGTTACACCTCCACATGTAACTTCTTCCCTTCCAACCTGAATGCAATATGGTATTCTTCAAACATCTTCAGCACACTTGACAAGGGCAGATCCCTGCTGATGCGGCCACCAAATTTGGGTGTCGTTAGTCTCCCATCATAGACGATGTCCACATCGTACCAGCGGCTGATCTGGCGCATGATCGAGACAAGGTCTAAATTATCAAAATCAAAAAAACCGGTTTTCCATGCAATTACTTTTTCGATATCCGGATTGTCAATCTTAAAACCCTTTTCTGTAAGCGCAGCCTGCTGTCCGGGTTTTATAAGAACTGAAATATGATGCTGCGTCAGTTTTACTGCCCCTTCCAACAGCGTTGTTTTTACATTGCCCTCTTCGGGGTAGGCATTGACATTAAAATGAGTGCCCAGCACTTCAATTTCTTCCCCATTATTCATCATTACTTTAAAAGGAATTCTTTTGCCAGTCCCGGCAGCAGTGTAATGAGCAACTTCAAAATACGCCTCCCCGCTGATCTCAACCTTTCTTTCCGTGCCGGTAAAAGCTGTCGGATACCGGATGGATGATGCAGCATTTAACCAGACTTCTGTGCCATCTGGAAGGGTTAGTTTATACTGTCCGCCTCTTGGAACACTCATGGTATTGTATAGAACTGCAGTTTGACGATTACCCGTTGAATTATAAGCCAGTCTGCCATTGGCAAGCTTCACGACTTTTGTATTCCCCTGCTGCGCAAGGGTTCCATTCGCGGCACTGTCCAAAATAATTTGTGCTCCGTTTGCTAAGGTCAATATAGCTTTATTACCACCCGGAGCCAGGTCTTTATTGTTGTGATGCTCCTGCTTATCTGTTTGGGCAATTTCTTTTTGCTTTCCCCTGGAGAAGAAGAAATAGGTTGCGCCGATCAGACTGATTCCAATGACAACGGCTGCTACGCGAATAAGAAGCTGGGGAAGACTCATTTTCCGCACCGTGGGCGTTTGCTTTATATAGTTCTGACCAAACTCTATCAGCATCTCATCAGCCAGTTGCTGACCTGACGGATTTTGTACCTCAAATTTGGTGGTACTGCTATTCAGCGAATGATACCATTGTTCCAATTCCCGGAGTTCCGTTTCAGTTAAGTTCTTGTCTGCCTGCTGATTCAGTAAATAAAGTAAACGCTGCTTTTCCATAAACAAGGTTTGGTGCGTTTGGGATTTTAATGCTATTATCCCAGCTATACCTTTTAGATAAGTACCCTGAATCTTGAGGTTCCGTTATTTCTTCCAATAAATATTTTTTATTTTAATTGGCCGATGTGTGAAAAATCCAAGCAGATGGAGCATTATTATACAACCAGCCGGGACGATTAATTCCAATTAAAAAGCAATACTTATTCGGTAAATGAGTTGCCATTTGCTGTTAATTATGATTCTTATAATTAAAAAATAATTTCATTTATTAAAATTAAATTTTACTTTTGCATAGTAAAAGTGAATTATAAAACATAGTGGTTATCAGTTATAGGGTAATTAGGGAGTTTTCAGTACAGCACCCCGATTCAACTCTGCAGATGCATTTGGCAATGGCAGATATGTTTTAACATACGGGCAATAATTACAGGCTTATTGCCCTGATACAATTCAATATAAGAACTGTATATATACTTTTTATTGGCACACGTAAAGCGTATGATAAAATAGATGC
>JAYVXJ010000086.1:0-2556 GCA_043785285.1 Chitinophagaceae bacterium | reverse complement strand
AGCAAAAAAATAAAAGCGCAGCCGGAAGTTCAGTTTCTAAAGCCTTTTGGATTCAGTGATTATAACGCCCTGCAATTGTCGGCGCGTGCAGTACTTTCTGATAGTGGTACGATTTCAGAAGAATCCTCCATATTGAATTTTCCTGCACTAAATATCCGCGAAGCGCATGAACGTCCGGAAGCGATGGAAGAAGCTGCAGTCATGATGGTCGGATTAAATCCGGAGCGCGTTTTTCAAGGTATTTCAATTTTGGATGAATTAAAAGCCGGAGAAAGAAAGTTCAGGTTAGTTGCTGACTATAGTATGCCAAATGTTTCTGAGAAAGTCGAACGAATTATTCTCTCCTACACAGATTATATTAAAAGAGTTGTTTGGCAGGAACCATTTGACAAGGAATGATTCGTTTAAAACCATTTGTTGATCTTCTGGTTCCCTGCCCCTCCTGCAAACAGGAAATCCAGCCGGCTGACTGGCTGATCACGGGAATGCATAGCATGACCGAAATGCAGTGTACAAATTGCGGGCACAAATTCTATTCTGAAATCCCGGTAAACGCTGGATTATTTTATCCCGGAATCATTGACACCAGAACGGGAGAACGGGCTGATGACATGCCTTTTGAAAATTGGTATCTGAACGGATTGGTAGCTGCATTCAAAAAGCGAAGCCAGGAAGAGATTTCTTTAGAAGTGTTTGCAAACCGGGAACTGGGTGCACGCCCGGTTCTTATTCTCAATACCATTGATGCTACTTATGGGCATGCTATATATGAATTGTTTAATGCCAGCTATTATCTGAAGAAAAAGGAATTCGATCTTGTCATTCTTGTCCAAAAGCAACTTCATTGGCTTGTTCCGGATGGTGTTGCCCAGGTATGGGTTGCGAATATTCCATTTTCAAAAGCTGTAAACTGGTTTGATAAACTGGATCAGCAGATTAAAGGATTATTGAAGGGAGTGGAAGATGTTTTTATCTGCCGCTCTTTCGTACAGACGGATTCCCATGATTTTAATATTAAGGACTATGCACGGATCAGTCCGTTCCCATTGAATAATTGGGATGACCGGCTTTCCAAACCAACCCTCACTTTTATATGGAGAACGGATCGGTTTTGGAAGCGCGTGCTTCCTAAAATAATGGATAATCGTTTTTCCAGGAAGCTGCTGCCAAAATTTCTGAATCGGTTGAGAAACCGGCTTCAGTTTAATTGGATACTCCGGTTCAGTGAAAAACTAAAGGAACAAATTCCGGATGTTGATTTTGCTATTGCAGGCATGGATGAACAAAAACCGGCATTGCCGGATTGGGTAAAAGATTTCAGGTACCCGGTGCACGAAGATGCAACTGCAAAAGAGCAGCTGGGAAGATATGCCAGTAGCCATTTGGTCATTGGATGCAACGGCTCTTCTTTGCTTTTACCAGGCTGCTTGTCCGGCGGGGTCATTAATATTATTCCGGGAGGTATGTGGGCCGTTTCTGCCGGTACTTTTCCTTTTCGGATTACGGATATTGGAGATACGCATTTCCGGTATGTCATGATTCCGGATGAAATATCGATTGCCCGGTTAGTTAGTATTATTGTTTCCGTTTTAAGGGATAGATCTTATATTCAGATTCAGGCAAGTGCTCCATGGAGAGATCATGAATCCGGATTACCGCCCTATGCCTGGGCTGACTTTAGAAAAAAGATTTTCTCAATGTCTGATTATTTTCCTATGGATAATGGGATGATTTCGCAACGAAGGTCGCCGGCTTCAACAAAAAATAGTGTTCAGTCATAAATTAATAGTTTGTCAATGATCACCATTATTGACTATGGTGTTGGTAACCTCGGTTCTGTACAAAACATGCTCAAGAAAGCCGGATTCGAATCTGTGTTGGCTTCAGATATAGCTTCCGTTGAAAACGCAACGAAGATCATCCTTCCCGGAATTGGTGCTTTCGATCATTGCATGCAAAGGTTCAATGCATCCGGATTAAGACCATTGGTTACAAAAAAAGCCGCTGAACAAAAAATACCTCTGCTGGGTATTTGTGTAGGCCTCCAGATGCTTATGGAAAGCAGCGAAGAGGGAATTGAGCCGGGACTGGGCTGGATAGCCGGCAAAACGGTAAAGTTTAAAAAAGAAAAACTTGGGGATTTAAAGATTCCGCATATGGGCTGGACGGATGTACAAATTTCAAAACCTTCCTCTTTGGTAAATGTACTGGGAGACCAGCCAAGGTTTTATTTTGTGCATTCATACCACGTGCAGCCCGTCAATCCCGAAGATGAATTGCTGAAGGCGAATTATGGTTATGACTTCACCGCAGCGGTGAGTCGCGATAATATTTTCGGCGTTCAGTTTCATCCGGAGAAAAGCCATAAATACGGTATGAAGATTCTGGAAAATTTCAGTCGGCTTTAATGAAAAGGATTCGGGTTATACCAGGCTTGCTCCTGCATCAGAAGGGATTGGTTAAATCCGTAAAGTTTAAGGATTATAAATATGTGGGCGATCCGATCAATGCTGTCCGGATTTTTAATGATAAGGAAGTGGACGAACTGGCGATTAT
>JAYVXJ010000085.1:0-2565 GCA_043785285.1 Chitinophagaceae bacterium | reverse complement strand
ATCCAGATGAAGTCAGGTACGTAATTTCTTATAGGTCAAGAAATGAATTGAAAAGATATTCCATGCGGGCAAATGCGAATGGTAAATGGAAATTTAATCCTAAAACAGAAGAAACAAGAATGCTCAATTTGGAAGATGATTTTGCAAAAGCCATTGATCTGCATTCAGCATAAATGACACGAGAAACTTTCGTCCCCGGTTTAGTATTTATTACTTATCCACCCCCTCCAAAGCGAAGCGCACTGGTGTATCGACAGACTCCATAGTTTTTTCCCGGGGTTAATTTCAGGTGCTAAACGGTTTTCCCTCTTTATTCATTTCCCTTCTGGTCCCTTCTATTACATCTTCTAAATAAAAAATTAACTTGTTTTCGTCGGCTGCCTTTAGATGAGTTCCATTAGAACTGTTGAATAAAACCAACTCTTTCTTATGTGCTGCTGATGCATTTTTCTTTACAGCCTGTATTCCGGCAAAATGAATTACATTGATAATGTTTCCTCCAGAAATCTCATATTTCTTTACCTGGTTGGGTATGTCCCCATAATCCACATTCTCCGGAAATGATTTTTCCCAAATTTCTTTTCTTTCCTCTTCATTGGGAATGCTGAATTTTACAATGTCATTGAATCGCCGGATGAACGAATCATCAATATTATTTTTCATGTTTGTCGCTAAAATGACCAAACCATTGAATTCTTCAATACGTTGGAGCAAATACGAAACTTCCTGGTTCGCATATTTATCATGCGCATCCTTTACACTGGTTCGCTTTCCGAAGATGGCATCGGCTTCGTCAAAAAATAAAATCCAGTCTTTGTCTTCCGCCCTTGCAAATAATAATTCCAGGTTTTTTTCTGTTTCCCCGATGTATTTGGATACAACCATGGATAGATCAATCTTATAGACGTCCTTGGAGGTTTCATTTCCCAGCACATTGGCCGTTAACGTTTTTCCCGTACCGGACGGGCCATAAAATAATACGCGGTATCCCTGTCTCAATCTTTTTTTCATATCCCATTCATCCATCAGGCGTGGGTTGAAATCAATCCACTCCTTTAAATTCCTATAATGCCTTTTGATCTCATTGCTCATCATAATATCCTTGGATCGAAGCAAAGTTTTGATCCGCTTAGCCGGGAAACTGGTGCTGAAATGAGGAGGAGCGGATATTCCGAATAAAAACTGACCCACATAATCCAGGGCCATAATGATTTTGCCGCTCATAATGGGTTCTCCCTGTGGCAGATCTTCCAGCCAAAGGATTTTTTTTCTTGGCAACTCCCTGTCGGACCAGAATAACTGTTCAATATCCAACCGTTTTTCCCGGTCATCACCCGCCAGCAGGAAAACAGCTGTTTGCCCTGTGGGCAAAAACCCCCTGAAATTCCTTCCCCTCACCCCGCCAATTTCCGGGAAATCTCCGGAAGATTTTATTTTCTCCTGGATCGCCCGGTCGAATAGTTCAGGAACAGCATGCGGTGCCAGGGCGATCAGCAATAAGCTGATCTCATCCGGGTTTGTCAGACGGGCGTTCTGAAGATATTTTTTCAAAGGCAGACTCCAAAAGCTGAAATCCGGAAAAGCGGGTTTTCCGCCATAGCCCAGCCGATAAGCGATCAGCTGTTCCAGGTATTGAAATTCCAACGGAGTTTCATTTTCAGAAAAGTATTCGTTCATATCATCGGTATTCATGCTCCTGTTATTTATTTAATTTTCCAAACCTGTTTTTACCGGCTAAATCTCCGATTGCTTTCAGAAAAAAATCCTTTCAAAAGGATTTTTTAATCCCCTCATTTTTTATCCGGCTTCTTTTCTTTTTCTGCACCTGCGTCCATTTTCTGAACAGCCTTTTCCTTTTCTTTAAGGGGGTCTTCCTTTTTCTGCACTGCTTTTTCCTTTTCCTTTTCAGGTTCCGCCGGCTTTCTCTGGAAAGGTTTTTCCTTATCTCTTCCCATCCGTTCATCATTACTGCTCACTTTTTCTTCTTCAGGGGTGGTCGACAGGCGCTGGATAGAAGATATCTCTTTCTTTTGAACCGCCGGTTTACCCTGAGTTTGGTTTACCACCTTATTTGCAACGGAATCAGCCTCTTTCTCATAACTATCCCCGGGTTGGTTAACAGCCAGCCTGGGTTGGAAAAAGGAATTATTCTTTTTGCCTTTTTGATCCTGCTTTTGTTTTGAAAAAAAGGGTGTATCCTTTGATTCATCCTGCGTTTTAGGATTCCGTTGCCGGTAAACCCTGGAAGAATATGACATAGTCGTGATTTTAAATTTTATTCATTTTTACCAGAAACTCATTTGCAAGATTCTGATAGTCTTCAGCACCATGTGAATGTTTATCAAAATGAAAAATATCCGTACCCGCTTCCTGTGCCTTAGCTAATTGTATATTGCTGCGGATACGTGTTTGAAACAACTTTTCTCCAAACTCCTGCTCCAGCACATGAAATATCTGCCGGTTCATCACTTTCCTTTCATCATATCGGGTGAGCACATATCCGAGAACTTCCAGTTTTTTATTGAGCCGCTTTATCGTTTTAATATGATGCATAAAAATGCGAAG
>JAYVXJ010000084.1:0-2568 GCA_043785285.1 Chitinophagaceae bacterium | reverse complement strand
ATTTGCAGAAAGCTGCTTTAAATGCCATTGATGCAGCCTCCGGTATGCCTGCTTCAGAAACCCAGTCATTGAATCCCTATGCGGTAAATGAATCTGCTTCGAGTCTGGCGCAGGACGGCGGCAGCGATTCATTTTGGCTTATTCTGCGGGAGTTGAGATCAGTGAATGAGAAACTCGATTCATTAAAGAAAGTTTTGGAATCCGGTTCACGCAAACCGGGCTCAGATAAAAGTAGTCACTAAGCAGAAACCCCTAATTACTTATCAAAATAGAAATCCCTGGTTTTTTCATTCTCTATTTTGGAAAAATTTTCCAGCGGGTGGAAGAATCAACCCTGTGCCCCTTTTTCCCGGCATGCTTTTTTTCTCTGATTTATTCTTTCTAAATCTTTCATTTTGAGATCAGTATATTCAAAAAGGCGATGGCTTCCCATGCTCTTTTATTCTTTGGTATCAACCTTGAAATAATAGGATTAGTTCTTTAACATACGGAAGCAATTGTAAAAGTTTCATTCGTCGAAAAAATTATGGATTGCATAGATTAATTGCAATATTTGATTCCGATAACGTACCCATCCCCCCTGTAACCAGAAATGCAATAACAGGCAGATGACATCGTTATTGCTACTAAGAGTATCCATCTAATATTACGTCTGGAACAAGACCCTGAGGAATTCATTCTAAGAAGATTACATGTTTGCTCCGTGTGTGGTACCGATGAAAAACCCGACTGGTAAAAACGACCGGTTGAATTTGACTCGAACCTTTTGAAAACTAATTAAACCCTTCGTCATGAAAACGTTGTCTAAACTTGTGTCTACCAGTAGCGTATCACTCCTGGTCATTACCTCACCGGTTCTTATTTCAAGCAATCACAAAAAAGTAGATTTATTTACCAGCACGTCTACAGTTGCAGCTACTTACCATATACCGGTACTTACCAACAAAACAGTAAAAAACATTTCTTATACAGCTCCGGAAGTTACCACGGTCGTTGCAGAGAAGACTGTTGTTTCTGCTTCAGCAAAGAATCTGGATTACGCCATCACGGCAGAGGCAAAGAAAGCATTTGAAGTGAAGATGGTTATCAAACAGGCCATTACGCTTTATGATTCCATGAAGTTGGGTGAATCCGGATTAAATCAAAAGGCTTTTGAATATGCCTGGAGAGGATATCATAACCTGGTGAAAAAAGGAGAACTTAAAAAGTCCGGCATTTTATCTATATGTGATTTTACCCAGTCTTCCCGTAATAAAAGGTTATACGTAATTGACGTTGCCCATAAAAAATTAATATACAATACGTATGTATCACATGGCATGAATTCAGGTGTTGAATATGCCACTTCTTTTTCAAACAGACCCGAATCTTTCAAAAGCAGTTTAGGTTTTTTCGTTACCTCTAAAACTTATTTTGGACGGAATGGCCTCTCCCTGAAAGTAAAAGGTCTTGAAAAAGGATATAATGACCTGGCTGCCAGGAGACATATTGTATTACATGGTTCAAATTATATAACGCCTGATTATTTGAAAGACAACGGTGAAATGGGAAGAAGCCTTGGTTGTGCAGCTATGCCTAATGTGGTAAGCCCTAATATCATCAAGACCATTAAAAACGGAAGTTGTTTGTTCATCTATAGTCCGAGTGTAAAATACCTGAACGCCAGTAGCGTAATCAATGGATAAATTACAATAAAAGCAAAACAAAGGGGTCAGTTCACTGTCCCCTTTTTGACGATTAAGTAAGTATCTGTTGTTTACGGCTGAATAAAAGAACGAATCCAAACCCTCTGAATATGTACCGCCGAATCCTTATTTTCTGTGCTGGTAGCCTGTTGGTGAATGCTGCCCAATCGCAATCAACGCTCGATTCTTCGATCAGTGTATACAGCAACAAATACGAGCAGGAAAAAGTACATATTCACTTCGATAAGGATACCTATCTCCCCGGCGAAACAGTTTGGATGAAAGCCTACCTGCTTTCCGAATCGAAACCTTCTTACATAAGCAAAAATATTTACTTCGACTGGACGGACGCCCGTGGCCATCTGCTCCTGCATAGTGTTTCCCCGGTAACGGAAGGAACGGCCAGTAGCTCTTTTGTGATTCCTGATGCCGTTGAGAATGGGGTTGTTCACGTGAAAGCCTATACCCGGTGGATGCTCAATTTCGATGATGCCTTTTTGTACAACAAGGATATTCCGGTATTAACTGCGTCTAATGAATTTAATGTGAATCCGGAAAAAATCAGGTCAGCTATTAACTTTTTTGCCGAAGGAGGTGATCTGGTGAATGGGGTGAATTCCATCCTGGCTTTTGAAGCATTGGATCAGCATGGCAGGCCGGTAATCATAAACGGCGTTATAAAAAACAGTAAAAACATTATCCTCAATTCATTCCATACTACCTATAATGGTATGGGTGCTTTTTCTTTTACGCCCGTTAACGGAAAAGAGTATCAGGCTTTCTGGAAAGATGAGTCGGGGGAATCGCATACAACGCCACTACCCCAGGCCAAACCTAATGGCGTTGTGCTGCATATGGTCTCTTATAAAAATGACCAAATCCA
>JAYVXJ010000083.1:0-2571 GCA_043785285.1 Chitinophagaceae bacterium | reverse complement strand
GGGGTTCTTTCTTTTAGAAGCGGCAAAGATGTTCAAAAATATTCCTTACGTTGATGAAACGATCACTTATTCCGCCGTCAATGGCAATATTCCCAACACGGAATCGATATGGCCTAAAATTGAAGCCGATTTCCAGGCGGCTGTTTCGGTATTGCCCAATACACAACCTCAACCAGGACGCGTAAATGCCTGGGCAGCGAAGGCATTTTTGGCAAAAACGTATATGTTTGAGCATAAATATGAAGATGCTAATACCCTCTTAAAAGATATTATTGCTAACGGTGAAACATCAAGCGGTCAAAAATATGACCTGGCCCATTATGCCGATAATTTTAACCCGTCTACTAAAAACAGTGCGGAATCAGTTTTCGCTGTACAATTTACTGTGCATGATGGTGCTAATGGACTGGACGGTAATAGTGGAGATATATTGAACTTTCCTGCGGGAGGGCCTGCAACTTGCTGTGGGTTCTTTCAACCATCGTTCAGTTTTGTAAATGCATTTAAAACAGATCCTGCTACTGGTTTGCCCTTATTTGATCATTATAATGATGCCGATTTAAAAAATGATCAGGGCTTAGTTTCAAGCGATCCTTTTACACCCAGTACAGATCCGGTAGATTCCAGACTGGATTGGTCAGTTGGTCGCAGAGGCATTCCCTATCTGGATTGGGGCGTTCATCCCGGCAAATCCTATATTACAACCCAGGATGAAGGAGGCCCTTATAGTCCGATCAAAAACGTTTATTATCAGGCCCAACAGACTACATCCAGTGATAATGGCGGGGGCTGGGCTCCCGGCCAGGCTACATCCAACAATTATAATGTAATTCGTTTCGCAGATGTATTGTTATGGGCTGCAGAATGTGAAATTGAAGTGGGAAGCCTTCCACAGGCAGAGGCCTATGTCAATAGAGTAAGAGCCAGGGCGGCTGATCCGACCGGCTGGGTTCATACTTATATTGATAACAATGATCCTACCAAAGGATTCACCAATACTCCTGCGGCTAATTACAAAGTAGGATTATATAATGGCCAATTTACGGCTAATGGACAAGCCTATGCGCGGGAAGCTGTTCGTTTTGAAAGACGGCTTGAATTAGGAATGGAAGGCCATCGCTTTTTTGACCTTCAACGTTATGATAACGGAACTGGTTATATGGCGGATATTTTAAATGCGTATATCCAGCATGAAATAAATGTTCCTAAATTTAATCCGGTGATATTAAAAGACGCCACTTTTAAAAAGGGTAAAACTGAAATTTATCCGATACCGCAAATTCAAATTGATTTAAGCGTTGAAGCAGGTAAGGCGGTTTTAATACAGAACCCCAATTATTAATTCCCATAATATCATTGCTGATTCTAACATCATTTCGGTCACTAAGGTGGCTCATAATATGCAAGGCCCGATTGTAAAGCGGTGGAAAAAATATAAAAAAAGGAAAGTAAGTAAAACCGCAATGGTGGAAGAAGTAGCAGCGTAGTGTATATAAGCCCTGTGATTCAACAGACAGGGCTTGTAATGCTCAGTTAACCGAAAGTATTCCTGACAGGTTGCACCTGTTGGGGCATGAAGTAGGTGTGCAGCAAAAAACTGCGTGGCTTTTTAAAAGAAAAATACAAGTGGTGATGAAACAGCCTGATGATGATAAGCTAGATGGAGATGTTGATGAAACATTGCCTGGTGGTTATACTGAAGGACCGCGCGTAATGGCTACTCCGAATATGGAGACTGAATGGACAAGTCTGTTTGGTTAACTATTTTACTTCAAAGTAATACTCCCCGGATGGAACACTGATCATAGCAGTCTTCCTGGAAATGGTAAGTTGCTTTTCGCTCACCATCTTTTTATTCAGATAAATTTTTGACGTTCCGGATACCGGAAGATAAACAAGGGCTGATGTATTTACCGGAATGCTTAGATGCAACAAAAATGCAGCCGTTGTTTTCTTCCATTCGCTGATTAACCATCCATAAGGAGTATTAAAACTTGCTTTTGCAGAGGTAATATCACCAACCTGTTCAGGACGGATGACAAGCCGTCTGTATGCCACGGAATTAGGCTGCTGGCTGATCCCACCAAGTCCACTGTACAACCATTCCATAATGTGTCCAAGCATCAGATGATTATTGGATGATTCCTCCAGCGCATTCCAGGATTCAGTTAAAGCAGTCGCGCCTTTTTTTAACTGCAGCCCATACCCGGGGACATCGCTACGATTATTCATTTCATAGATCAGTTGGGAGGCCCCGCCCTCATCCAATGCTTTCACTAAAAAGTGAAATCCGATGTCACCCGCAGTTAATGTTTTCCCGGAATGATTGATTGAATCAATCAGGTTTCCCAGCACTGCCTCCTTATTATGCTCATCAACAAGACCTATACACCATGGCATTGCCATGGATGTTTGGCTTCCCGTAGCATATACTTTGGTTTTACGATTGTAAAATCTGTTATTGAATGCATTTTTTATTTGCAACGAAAGATTCCTGTACTTAACTGCGTCTTTTGGTTTTTGCAGCAAAGTTGCCATTCTGCCAAGCAGGGAGACATCATAATAATAGAT
>JAYVXJ010000082.1:0-2572 GCA_043785285.1 Chitinophagaceae bacterium | reverse complement strand
TTCTTCCGAAGCAGCCTCCATTGCGGGAAATCTCAAACTTGGGACACTGATTTATGTATACGACGACAACCACATTACAATTGAAGGAGATACTTCGCTCACGTTTAATGAAGATGTAGCAGGAAGGTTTCTTGCTTATCACTGGCATGTGCAGGAATTGCCCGATGGAAATGATGTGGAAGCAATTGCCGAAGCATTGAAGAATGCAAAAGAAGAAACAACACGTCCTTCCCTGATCAGAATCAGAACCCATATTGGTTATGGAAGCCCGAATAAAGAAGATACCGCAGCCGCACATGGTTCACCACTGGGTGCTGATGAAGTGAAACTGGTCAAACAATTTTTCGGATTCGATCCCGATCAGTCTTTTGTTATTCCGGATAAAGTACTTTCCTTTTACCGGGAAGCCGGCAAGAAAGGAATAGAAAAAGAAAAACTATGGAATAACCTGTTCAAACAATATAAAGAAAAATATTCAGAGGAAGCCAATGAATGGGTTACTATCAGCAGTGGCAAGTTGCCAAACAGTTGGAAAGAATTACTGCCTGTGTTTAAAGGTCCGGATAAAATAGCAACCCGTAAAGCTTCGGGCAAAGTGCTGAATGCTATTGCCGATAAATTACCTTTTCTGATTGGCGGTTCAGCAGATCTTTCTCCTTCTACCGATACCATACTGGATAAATATCCATCCTTTTCTCCGGAACACCGGGATGGTCGGAATTTTCATTTTGGTATCCGGGAGCATGCCATGGGCGCTATACTGAATGGTATGGCGGTGACCAAAGGATTTATTCCATATGGTGCAACTTTCCTGATCTTTTCAGATTATATGAGACCCGCTATCAGGCTGGCAGCGATCAGTAAAATCAGACCGATATATGTGTACACGCACGACAGTATTGGATTGGGTGAAGACGGCACTACACATCAGCCCATAGAGCAACTGGTTTCCTTAAGAGCCATTCCCAATATGACAGTCATTCGACCTGCTGATGCGAATGAAACAGCGCATGCCTGGCGTGTGGCGATAGAACTGGAGGGGGGACCGGTCGCTATTGTATTAACCCGTCAGAGTATACCGGTGATTGACCAGGAAAAATATGCAAAGGCCTCCGGATTAGAAAAAGGAGCTTACCTTTTATCTGAATCCGCCGAACCGCCAACCGTGATTCTGATCGGCACCGGATCAGAAGTGAGCCTGTTGCTAAAAGCGCAGGAATCACTGATGCAAAGATCTATTTTTGCACGCGTAGTGAGTATGCCTTCCTGGGAATTATTTGACCGGCAGGAGGCGGCGTATAAAGAGTTCGTTCTTCCCAAAGTCATCCGCAAAAGACTTTCGGTTGAAGCTGGTTCTCCACTGGGCTGGCTTAAATATGTTACAGAAGACGGGAAGATTTTGGGTATTCACCGGTTTGGGGAGTCTGCTCCCGGTGATGAAGTATTTAAGGAATTTGGGTTTACAGTTGAAAATATTGTTACGTTAGCAGCGTCTTTATAACCCGGCTCTCTTATAGTAACCTCATGAACAAGCTGAAGCTTCCTTTTTATGCCCGCGTGGCATTGACCCTGTTTGCTATCGCGCTGATTTTAGTATTCATGTGGATGGTTAAATCCATTTTAATTCCTTTGTTCTTTGCGTTCCTGGTTTCCATTTTGCTTCATCCGGTTGTCCGTTTTTTTGAAAGGATCCGTTTCCCCCGCGCATTGGCTTCCCTGGTGACTATCCTGATTTTTTTGATCCTGATTGCAGGGCTTTTTTATTTTTTCAGCCGGCAGGTAGTTCGATTGTCGAAAGACCTTCCTTCGCTCCAGGCAAAGGTTTCAGATCAATTGCAGGACGTTCAGAACTGGATCTACAATAAATATCATATCAACAATTCGGAACAGACTGCCTATGTGAAGAAATCGGTAAACGGAATCATGGGTTCAGCTGTGAATTCAGCTGCCACTACTTTTGTGGGTATAGCAGAAACCCTGATTCTAACCATTTTCTTTTTCATTTTTACATTTTTCATATTATTCCACCGGCGACTGCTCATGCAGTTTCTGCTGGCACTGTTTGATGATTCGCATAATAAGCGCGTGAGCATAATCGTGATGAAGGTGCGCTCCCTGATCAACAATTATGTGCTTGGTCTGCTCATGGAAATGCTGGTGCTGGTAATTTTGATTTTCACCACGCTTACAATCATTGGAATCAAATATGCTTTATTGCTCAGTGTGCTGGCGGCGGTGTTGAATATCATTCCATACTTTGGTATCTATGTCTCCATGGCCATCGCGATGCTCGTTACGCTAGCCAGCGATTCAGGAGGTGGCGCTATTACGGTGGGCATTGTTTTTCTGTCCGCTCATTTTATTGATGCTAATGTGATCCTGCCCAGAGTTGTTGGGGGACAGGTTAAAATGAATCCTTTTATAACGCTGCTGACCGTATTGTTTGGCCACTTGCTCTGGGGAATTCCAGGAATGTTTTTATTTATCCCGCTTGCCGCCATGATCCGGCTTATCAGTGACGAGATTCCCGGCATGCAGCCCTGGGCGATCCTGATGGGGGAAGATAAAAACA
>JAYVXJ010000081.1:0-2582 GCA_043785285.1 Chitinophagaceae bacterium | reverse complement strand
CGGAAATGTATTCCTCTTTATCGCTTGCCGCATCTGCTACCAACATGGCATTCGATGCCAGCGTGGTTATAGTCATATTTCCATAATCCGGTGCTTTTTTGAACTCCTCGTTCTCTGTGCTGACAGTCAACGAAATTCCTTTGCCATGAACGCTTTCGGAAATTTTGTTGACACGCTGGAAATCCTTTTTCAATTTCTCCGTGTTCAGCAACATTTTATTTTCCAGCCAGCCGATCAATTCCACGCTTACCGGATCTGCTGATGTATTTTTAATGGCGAATGATTGTACGGTTGCCGGCAACCCGCTATCCCGGGCATTTCCAGGAATAAAGGGAGAAAAAGCCTGCAGGGTGACTGCCACCGGAATTGATTTATCCGTGTACTTTATAGTGGCCACCGGATATGTGGCTTCAAAGATTATTTCTTCCCAATCGTCCTGGTGAAGACGCTTCACGATGGTTGCATCCTTATGTTTGATGACCAGCGCAAAGCCTTGTTGCAAAAGGCTGCTGTTAGTGGCCGGTTCTATATATAAGGTACCGAAGACATTGTTGATCTCCTTTACGTTAAACATCTCCAGTTTGATTGGCAGTACTTTGTTCACTGCGCCCAGCTGGTTTTGATTGAATATATCCCAGACCCACAAGCGGCCATCCCCTCCCACATATACTGTACCGCAGCAGATTCCGCCGACAGGCATGCCGATATATTGCAATTCATTTTTCGATTTACGGTAAGCAGTTGGATTTCCTCTTTCATATAAAGATTTCACCCAGGCAGCATCGAGTTTCTTGTCTTCCGGCACACGGCCATCCGCAAAATCTTCCATACTGAAAGGTCCTGCAATGGCAACCATATTCCTTAATCCAGTACCTGCTGCTAATAAACCAGACTTCTTCAGAAACGATCTTCTCTGCATAATCAATTAATTTCCTTTATTACTTTGCGTGGCTCCGGAACCGCTCAACTATTCAGGGTAATGAAGCCTCCGTCAATCGGATAATCCGTACCCGTAATAAAAGCCGATTCCTCACTGCATAAGTACAAAGCCAAATGAGCGATCTCGGTTGTATTAGCCATCCTGCCAATGGGTTGGGTTTTCGACAGCTTTTCAAACATTTCTTTTTCTTTTCCGGGATAGTTTTTGGCAATAAAGCCATCTACAAATGGAGTATGCACCCTGGCGGGTGATATAGAGTTGCAACGGATGCCTTGCTGAATATAATCCTTAGCTACAGATAAGGTCATTGCATACACAGCGCCTTTACTCATCGAATAAGCAAACCGGTCAGTCAGTCCGACGTGATTGGCTATGGATGCGATATTTACAATTACCCCCTTTTTTACAGCTTTCATTAAAGGAACAGCTGCGTACAAGCAATTATATACACCTTTCACATTCACCTTGTAAATTTTATCAAAGTCCTGCTCCGTGGTGGTTTCCACATTTCCAACATGGGAAATGCCCGCACTGTTCACCAGAATGTCTACCGTTTTAATCCGGGCAAACATTTTTTTTACTTCCTCCTGGTCTGCTACATCACAAATATGTACAGTGGCATTGCCTCCTTTTCCTATAATCTCCTGAGCCACCCGGTTCGCATTTTCTTCATTAAGGTCAACGATATGCACATGCGCCCCCTGCGCTGCAAACAGTTCAACAATCGCTTTCCCGATGCCGCTCCCGGCACCGGTTATGATGGCCATTTTATTTTGAAGTGTAAACATCAGTGGTTCATTTTTGATAACGCAATATATCACAACCAAATCTGAATGACAGTAAAATTAATAACATTGTAGTCGCAGAATAGGATGCCCCTCATTTTATTTTCAACTATTACAAAATGCCTTCCTTAAACCTGAATAACCCTTCTTTTAATGCCGATTCAACGGTCGTCGCACATTTCAGGAATGTATCCAGGCAAATGGGGTACACCGTACTTCCTCCGAAACCTTTTGTCAATCAGTTAGGATACGCGTGCATGCAAAATAAAATGTTCGACAACGCCTTCACGTTCTTTAAAATGAATGTTGACAACTATCCGCAGAGCTTTAATGTGTATGACAGTATGGGTAATTTTTATGCTGCAAAAGGGGATAAACAAAAGCCATTGAATCGTACAGTAACGCCTTAACAATAAAAGACTTTCCGGATACAAGGGAAAAATTAAACAAATCAAAAATAGGGAAATAAGGATTTGCAACATTCATAAAAATGCGGGATTTGAAAAATATCAGTTAATAATTTGATACCTCATTCTACATCCCGAAGAGTAGACACGGCATTTAGAATTTAATATCACGACAATCCTGCCCCATTTATATTACTATTACAATATCGCCCTCAACGAAGCACGTCCGGTATGTATCGTATGACCTTCCCCGGGTTTGCGGCCTTCATACTGAATGCTGAGCTCCAGGTTGTTTCCAAGTTTTTTGGTGAGATCGAGATTCCAGAGATAGTTCTTACCAGGCAGTAATCCATCCAGCATAATATAACTCACTGTGCTATTGGTATTACCCGAATAATGAATATCAGTATACGTAAATTTAGCCTGCAGGGATGTACTGGATACGATGTT
>JAYVXJ010000080.1:0-2583 GCA_043785285.1 Chitinophagaceae bacterium | reverse complement strand
TGGACGAGTAAAACGGAGGATAATATGTGCCCGAGCTTTCTGCCTTTGCCGTCTGGTCCGGATGGCGGGAAACCAAGCGGAAAACACCTGTTGCTTTTTATCAGCCACAATATGGGTTGTCAATATTATGTTGGCAATTACAAAAATGAACGGTTTTACCCGGATAATCATGGACGGATGACCTGGAAGGATAATGCTTATTTCGCACCGGAAGCCCTTGTTGACGGCAAGGGCAGACAGATTATGTGGTCATGGATATTCGATGACAGGCCGGATAGTTTAAAACATTTTTATGGATGGACAGGCACCTACGGGCTTCCACGTTCACTATGGGTTGGCCCGGATGGAACATTAAGGATGAGACCCGTAAAGGAACTGGAAATCCTCCGGCGTAATGAGCAGGTAAAAAATAATATCATTGTTAAAGCAGGTTCAGCATTAAGACTGAATAATTTTGGTAATAAATTACTTGAACTTGAAATTATTGTACAACTGGGAAAAGCTGCGCAGGCTGGAGTCAGGGTTGATTGTTCTGATGATGAAAAGGAGCAAACTTCAATTTATTATGATGCTTCTGGGAAGCAATTGACTTTTGATGCTACCAGATCCAGTATAGACATGGGGCGCAGGAATATTGAAAGCGCTCCCTTTGAACTAAGGAAAGGCGAAAACCTGGTGCTGCACATATATGTTGACAAGAGTATAGTAGAAGTATTTGCAAATGAAAGACAGGCGATCAGCCGTTGTGTATATCCGAAACTCGGAGGAACGGGAGTAAAGCTTTTTGCCAGCGGCGGCGATGTAAAGATATTGTCGGTAAAAGCCTGGGAGCTATCTCCTTCAAATCCTTATTAAAGGACCGGTGAATGATAGAATAATTGTATCGTTGTTTGTATAAGGTGATCCTTGTGCGTAAAAAAAAATTTGTCACTCATTAACCGGTTAGGGACTTTCATCAATACAGGTTTTATTATTTTCTCAGGCTTCACATACACTCTGCCATCACTGTATTCCAGTTCATACTCCAGCCTTTTAATGCGCCCATAGTTTGAAACCTTAAAATATATTTCAAAGCCCGGAATATCTTTCCAGCGTTCTCCTTTTAAGTTTTTAGTCCGGTATTTTGATATGCGTATTCTTTCATTTCAATTCAAGATCAGGGATGCAGGCCAAATGTGGATAAGCTATCTTTTCGGTCAGCGGGTCTGTGTAAACAGGAAGAGTCCTTTCTTATTCGCGATCACGATATCCGGCAAGCCATCTGCATTCATATCGTGGACCAATACCTGTTCCCCGACGCCGGAATTGCTGTCGATCAGGTGAGGGATCCAGGACGGAATTCTCCCGGGCTTGTATTCGAACCAGTAAAGGACTGCGGGTTCCAGCGCGCCCGGATCATGTTCATTATGGGCGAAATACCGTTTGCCGGTAATTAGATCAAGTGAACCGTCCCCATTGATGTCGGCCATGGCCAGTCCATGGGATTCCGAGAATCCGGAAAAGATGAGCTTTTCTTTCCAGGCGCTGTCCATTTCGGACTTCGGGTGTTCATGCCACCAGATCCCATAATCGTGCGCAGATGCGCTGATCAGATCTGGCTTTCCTTTTTGGCGGATATCCAGGGCATAGATCTGCGAGCAGTCCCGGCCGAGGTTGGCGGAATGAAAGGCCCAGGGTGATTTCCGCGGATCCGGCGGAGCTATCCACCATCCTTTGCTGATGATCACATCGGGCCGCCCGTCGCCATTCATATCCGCGAATCCCAGGCCGTGGTTAAAACGGTCAGTACCCGGGGTACCCGGCCCTTCGGCGATCACATAACGGGTCCATAAAGTATCTCCTTTTTTTGATGGGGATTTCATCCAGATCATGGCTTTGGCAACCGGGTCGTTACAGAGCAGGTCAAGCCTTCCGTCACCGTCCACATCCGCCAGCATCGGCGATTCGTTTCCGGCGTGGGCGAGGATGAGATGCTGGGGCCAGCCACCGCCGGCTTGTTTGGGGTTCTCATACCATACGGCTTCTTCTCCGGGCAGCCCGATCCGGATCAGGTCAACCCATCCGTCCTGGTTCACGTCCATCGCAAAGTTCAGGAAGGAATTGCTGAAGTCGGTAGTGGTATAATGTTTTTCGGGATAGATGTGATGCTGCAACCAGCCGGGTGCTTCAAACCAGTAACCGCCGGCCATGATATCCGGCCGCCCGTCGTGATTAACATCTCCGATCGCTGCTCCTTCGGAAATAAAATCCGGCGTAATGATCTTTTTGATGAACCGCGGTTTCTTTGTCCGCGGAGATTGTGCCCCGGCATCCGGAACAAAAGCGCATATAAAAAGAAGCAGAGATCCGCTAATGGCAAGCAAGGACAGGGAAGCAGGGAAACGTCGCATAAAAAAAATTATTTGACCGGCCCGGAAATTCCTAATGATCCTGTGCGGGATGTTTTAATATCCAAAAAGTAGGGCAGGCCCCCAAAGATTCCGCGCGGTTGAACAAAGATAAAGTTTCATCCGGTATGCTGTAAGGCCCAAAAAGGTTGGGAAGCTTTTCCGCAGAAAAAAGCCTACAAGGTTCCGGATACCC
>JAYVXJ010000079.1:0-2586 GCA_043785285.1 Chitinophagaceae bacterium | reverse complement strand
TGCCCGTTTTATTTGGCGAAGTGGATATTTTAAAAGTGATCCAGCTTTTGCCGGGTGTGAGTAATGCGGGAGAAGGAAACACCGGGCTCTACGTTCGGGGTGGGGGGCCGGATCAGAACCTGATCCTGCTGGATGATGCCATCGTATACAATACCGGCCATCTGTTTGGGTTCTTTTCAATTTTTAATGGCGATGCAATCAAAAATACCACATTAATCAAAGGAGCAATGCCCGCGCAGTATGGCGGCCGTTTATCCTCCGTGCTGGATATTTCCATGAAAGAAGGAAATATGAATTCGTTTGAAGTGGACGGCGGACTGGGATTGATCGCCTCGCGTTTATCTATTCAGGGACCGATCATAAAACACAAGGCTTCCTTTATTGTTTCTGCCCGGAGAACCTATCTTGATCTGTTAATTAAACCCTTTATTCCACCCTCCAGCAGCTATAGCGGATCCGGATATTTTTTTTATGACCTCAATACTAAAGTGAACTATCAATTCTCGGAAAAAGACCGGCTTTACCTAAGTGGTTATTTTGGAAGAGATGTATTTGATTTTAAAAATGCAAAAAGATCCTTCAGCACCAACGTGCCCTGGGGAAATACGACGGCTACACTGCGATGGAACCATGTATTTAACCGGAAACTATTTGCCAACACCACTTTACTTTACAACGATTACCGTTTTGCCTTCAATGGGGCTCAGGATAATTTTCAGTTGAGCCTGGCTTCCGGTATCCACGATCTTACGGCCAAAACAGATATGGATTATTATATTAGTCCGAAACATAAAGCCAGGTTTGGCGCTCTTTACACCTATCACACGTTCACCCCCAATATACTTACGGGACATCAGGATTCCACTAATTTTCTGCCCAATAATTCCAATAAAAAACAGGCCAGGGAAGTTGCCTTCTATATGCAGGATGACTGGCAGATCAATGACCGGCTACAGCTGAATGCAGGACTGCGGTGGAGTGGATTTGAACAGACCGGCCCGTATACTATTTATCAGGAAGATGTTGACGGAAATAAAACCGACAGCACTACCTATGGCCGGGGGAAAAAAATAAAAGCATACAGCGGATTTGAACCCAGAACGACCCTTCGTTATTCCATCAACGGAGAAACTTCGCTAAAAGCTTCTGTTTCCCGCAACATGCAATACATACACCTCGTAAGCAATGCCGGAACCACACTACCAACCGATCTCTGGGTTCCCAGTACGTACCATGTACAGCCGCAAACCAGCTGGCAATATGCCGCAGGTATATTCCGCAATTTTCATAATAACGTATACGAAGCATCTGTTGAACTTTATTATAAGCGCATGGATCATCAGATAGAATACAAAGAAGGATATACAGCCTCTTTGAGCGATCCGGAGAATGCATTTGTTTTTGGAAAGGGACGTAGTTATGGAGCAGAATTTTATTTGAACAAAGCCAAAGGAAGACTTACCGGTTGGGTAGGTTATACTTTATCATGGACCTGGAGACTATTTCCTGACCTGAATAATGGAGAACAATTTCCTGCAAAATATGACCGCCGGCACGACCTTTCAGTGGTGGGCACTTACGAACTGAACAAAAAGTGGAAGCTTTCCGCTGTATTTGTTTATGCCAGCGGGAACGCCACTTCCTATCCGGAAAAATTTTATATCGTAGAAGGCACCCTTGCGCAGGATTATAGCCGGATCAACCAATACCGGTTGCCTGCCTATCATCGTCTGGATCTTTCTGCCGTCTACACTCCAGAACATAAGAAAAAGAAAAAAATCCAGGGAAGCTGGGTATTCAGCATCTATAATGTTTACAGCCATCTCAATCCCTATTTCATTTATTTTGATCAAACGGGAAGTCCGTATACCGGAACGCTTCAGGTACAGGCGAAAAAGGTTTCCCTGTTTCCCATACTGCCTTCCGTTACCTGGAACTTTCATTTTTAATGGCTTCCCCTTTTATAAAAAAGAAGGATGGCAGCCATTCCTTTTTTAAATTTGTTAATCGTTATGAACGGGCGGATTGATAAACCGCTTCCGGTTATTTGTATTCGTTAGTAATAAAAAATGGATCATGAAAAAATTTTTGTTTTTACCGCTGTTGTTACTGGCTGCCGGCATGTATGCCCAGAACGAAAAACAGGATGAGGCCATGCGCGCTAAGATCCGTAATGAAGGATTGAATCATTCCCAGGTAATGGATATCGCTTTTTATCTGACCGATGCAAATGGCCCCCGGCTCATGCAATCCCCCGGATATTTCAAAGCTGCTAACTGGGCAAAAGCAAAACTATCTTCCTGGGGATTACAGCATGTGGCCTTGGAGCCCTGGGGAAAATGGGGCAAGGGATGGGAACTGGAGAAATTCTATTTTGCGATGACGGCTCCTTACTACAAACCGCTAATCGGTTTTCCGAAAACCTTTACTCCCGGCACCCATGGACTCCAACATGCTTCGGTGGTATTATTGGATGCCCGGGATTCGGTGGAATTGCTGGCATATAAAGGTAAGCTCAAGGATAAAATCGTACTGTTAGTCCGGAATGATTCCCTGCCATTAGGTTTCGGCCCCGATGCCAATCGG
>JAYVXJ010000078.1:0-2589 GCA_043785285.1 Chitinophagaceae bacterium | reverse complement strand
AAACCGGGGAAAATGGCTCAAAAAGTAATAGACATGAACCGAATCAGGCAAGTCCAGCAATTACGTGATGACGGAGTGGCGATAAAAGAGATAGTTCGTCGTACCGGTATCAGCCGGAAGACTGTAAAAAAATACCTGCGTAAGTTGGAAGAGGTGTCAAGCCTCGGGGGGGATGGTGGAGCGATCACCGACAAGAAATTGGCACCGCTCGTTTATAATAACGACAATACTGTTTTGCGCGGCAAACGCCAGGAAGCCTTGCTCCTGCATTTTGAGCAGGCCAAAAGTGAACTGCATAAAACCGGCGTTACCAAGCAACTGTTATGGATGGAATACTTCCAGGACCACCCGGACGGCTATCAATACAGCCAGTACTGCTATTGGTTCGGTAAATATCTGAAGGATACCGACCCCGCCTTCCACTTGGAATATACACCCGGCGAGTTCACGCAAGCGGATTTTGCCGGCAAGAAGCTGTCCTATGTTGATAAGCAGACCAACGCTGTCGTCCCCTGCGAGGTGTTTATTAGCGTATTGCCGTATAGTGGTCTGCTTTTTTGCGAAGCGGTTGCTTCACAAAAAACAGCCGATTTTGCCCACTGCATCAATGAAATGGTTGCATACACCGGCGGAGTGACGAAGACCATTTTATGTGACAACTTTCGAACGGCCGTCACCCGGGCCGACAAATACGAACCAGTGTTTACCGAGCTGTGTTACCAGCTATCAGATCATTATCATACCACCTTCAGCGCCACGCGCCCGGCAGAACCCAGGGATAAGGCGATGGTAGAAAAGTCGGTGAATATTATCTATACGCAAATCTATGCACGCCTGCGCCAATTAACCTTCCATAGCCTGGAAAGCCTGAACCAGCAGATCCGGATCCTCCTGGATATACTCAATGAAAAAGCCTATAAGAACAATCCCCAGAGCCGTCGGGATATTTTTATCCGAGCAGAGCAAGGGGTATTGAAAGCACTTCCTGAAGAAGCCTTCCGTCTAAGAAAAGGTAAACAGGTCACCGTACAACAGAACTACGCCATACAGCTTCCTGATAACAAGCATTATTACACCGTTCCTTACCAGTACGTGGGATGTAAGGTGTGGGTCCAATTTGACAATAAAACGGTGGAGGTGTATTACCGGCATGAACGCATTGCCTTCCATGTTCGAAGCAGCTTTGAGCCCTTGTTTAACCGCATCGCAGACCACATGCCCGCCAATCACCAGCATATGGTGGAGGTGCGGGGATGGACGGTAGAAGACCTGCTCAAAAGAGCCGGATGGGTTGGCCGGTATACCCGGCAGGCTGCTGAGAGGATCATCCATAGCAGCATTTATCCGGAACAAAACTTTAAGGCCTGTCATGCGATGATCATACTGCAGGCCAAATATAATAAGGAGCGACTGGAAGCAGCTTGCAGAAGAGCCGCCAATGTGCCCCGACCGACACTAAAAATGATCAGAAATATCCTGGAAACGGGCCTGGATAGCCAACCGCTGCTTTTTGATGATGAGCCTATGCGATTACCAGGACATCAAAATATCCGGGGAGCACAAAACTACAAATAGAAAGAACAGCATTTTTTATTCATCATAAAATCAACAATTATGAACAAGACACAATCCCTGGAACAGATGCGTGAGTTAAAATTAGTAGGTATGGAAGGCAGCTATCGTTCTCAACTCGAGTTACCGGTTAATCAGCAACTGGAAGGTCATGAGCTGTTAGCTTACCTGCTGCAAGCCGAACGGCTACATCGAGGCAATGACCGCATGGAATCACTTCTTAAAAGCGCCAGGTTCCGATTTAATGTCACCTCCCAGGAAATAGAATGCGGTCCAGAAAGGAATCTAAGTAAGGCTTCCTGGGCCAGTTTGTTGGAGGGAAACTATATCCGGGCAGGTGAAAATATCCTGATCACAGGTCCTACCGGCTGTGGTAAGAGCTTCGTGGCGTGTGCATTGGGACACCAGGCCTGCATGATGGGGATCAAAACCCGCTACTTCAATATGAACCGGCTTATAGAGACGATCATCATGGCCAAAACAGAAGGCAGTTATATGAAACTGTTAAACCAACTGGAAAAAATACCGGTCATTATCCTGGACGACTTTGGCATCCACCCGATCAACAAAAACCTCAAGCTGGCTCTGTTGCAAATCATGGAAGACCGGTACGCCAAAAAGTCCCTGATTATTACGGCGCAAATGCCCGTATCCGCCTGGCACGATTATATCGACGAACCGACTCTGGCCGATGCTATTATGGACAGAGTGACAGCCAAATGCCATAGAATCGAATTAAAGGGAGACTCCCGGAGAAAGAAAAAATAGCCATCCTTAACAGTCATATCCTATATTTATCATCTGCAAATGCTCTTTCTCTTATAGGCCTTCTTCTCAATGGGGGTATCATAAACGGTAAGAGGGGTTACCATCACCGGAATTTACATTCTTCTTTGTAATACATTTCCCAGTTATTTTTAGACCAACCTCCAACTGGCGAAATGTGGGTGCGGAAAGAGATTAGAGATGCTTCATTACATCCCACCATTTGAGGTAAGTTTACAGTCGTTTTTTTTG
>JAYVXJ010000077.1:0-2589 GCA_043785285.1 Chitinophagaceae bacterium | reverse complement strand
TCAGGCTATCCATCCCGGTTTCCTGGCCGGTGCTATGATAACCTGGCACCTGCCCTTAAATATGCCTAAAGGATATTGCCATGTACTAAACAGAGATGACGTATTGTACTTTAAACGTCATTTATACACTTATAAATGAAGAATCTGCAATACATGAAAGCAATTTCACCTGAACAATGTTTTTGCAAATAGCATCCGGAGTTTAGAAGAGTTTGAAACGGGGATGCTCCGGTCGTTGGTATTAGATTTATCTTAGCAGTGAAAAAGAGTTGAATTATTCAAACGAAGTAAAATGAAAGAAAGATTTTCCATGAATCACATTCAGCCGGGAGCTTATACTGCCCTGCAGGTATTGGAAAAATATTTGGCGTCCACCAGCATTAATCCGATACACAAAGAATTGATTAAGGTAAGGGCGTCCCAGATCAATGGCTGTGCCTTTTGCCTGGATATGCATACCCGGGATGCCCGCAAACTCGGTGAAACAGAACAACGGCTATACCTGCTCAATGCCTGGCGGGAAGCTCCGCAGTTCAGTGAACAGGAGCGGGTTATCCTGGCCATGACGGAAGAGGTTACCCTGATCCATCAGCGTGGACTAACCCCGGAGACTTATGAGCAGGCCATCCATCATTTTGGTGAAACCGGAGCGGCAGAAATAATAATGGCAATTGTCAGCATCAATTCCTGGAATCGGATTAGTATTGCCACGCATAGAATGCCGGGTCAATAGAATCAACTATAATTGGAAAGGGTAGCAATATAAATAAAACCGGATATGACAATAATTACAGAGCTTTCCTCAAAGTACAGGAACCTGGAAAAGATGCCAGTGGAAGAGATCACTGCATACATCAATCAGGAGGATCAGACAGTAGCCTTAATTATTAATAAGGCGTTACCGGAAATCAATCGGCTTATCCACATTATTGTATCGAAATTGAAAAACGGCGGCCGCATGTTTTATATTGGCGCCGGCAGTGGTGGCCGATTGTCTGTTTTAGACGCCATTGAACTACCCACTACATATGGTGTTCCAAAGGGTGTCGTTAACGTTATTCTCGCTGGAGGAATTGACCGATTGGCTGAGGCGCCGGAAGAAAAGGAAGATGATACAAAAGAAGGATGGGCGCAACTCAAAGAAAACAATATATCATCTTCGGATATTGTTGTTGGTATTTCCGCCAGCGGCACTACACCGTTTGTTTTGGCCGCTTTAAAAAGTTGTCGGGAAAATGGCATTACCACCGCATGTATTGTCAGCAATCCATCCTCGCCTATCGCGGAACAGTCGGATTACCCGGTGGAAGTGGTTACCGGGCCAGAGTTCATCACAGGCAGTACCCGGATGAAATGCGGAACAGCGCAGAAAATGATCTTTGATATGATCAGCACTACTACCATGATCCAATTGGGCAGGGTAGAAGATAATAGTATGGTTAATGTGAAGCTAATTAATGATAAGATTACCGACAGGGCTGTAAAAATGTTGATGGGGAAAGCAGCTATAAAAAATTATTCAGAAGCGAAACAGTTGCTTCTGCAGCACGGTAGTGTAAAGAAGGCTTTGGATAAGTTGAACAGGGATAATGTGAAATGAGCATTGGAATGAGTGCCGGCACATCATCCGTTATCGTTAAACATTTTCCAGGGTCCGGTTTTTTAATGCGTCAAACAATTTCATGAGAAATATACGTTTATTATCCTTTGCGATCTTTCTTTTGTCGGCTTTAGCATTACGGGCGCAATCGGATTTTATGACGGGCGTTTCCAGCGTCAGCATTGAGCCGGATAGTTCTATTTTTTCTGTTGCCTTGTCGGGATACGGATATCCGCCGGAAGGCCGCTTCAGTATAGGTTGGAAATGTATTGGAACTACAGTACAGGTAACAGCTATTACAGGGATGGATGGTATATTATATGCGGCTGATGACAATAACAAACTTTGGTCAGGTATTCCGGAGGGAAGCAGTATTCACTGGAAAAGCATAGGGAATGCGGAAGGAATAATAGCGATTGCGGGTATGAAAGGAAAACTATATGCCATTAATAATAAAGGTAGTCTGCTCGTGAGAAAGGCTACTCAGAAACAAGCTGATTGGAGGAAAACAGGGATAGCCGGAAATATAAAAACCTTAGTTGCAGTACAGGCAAAATTATATGCAACAAACAATCAGAATGAACTATTGAGCTTGGATCCGGCCCGGCATGATAGCCAGTGGTTGAAGATCGGGAATGCGGAAAATAACATACAAAGCATCACTAGTCAGGGGGATAGGCTTTATGCCATTAACGGGAGTGATACCTTATGGGAGGCCCAGCCATTTAAACCCGGAGTTTCATGGGCAGAGCTGGGGCGATATAATGGGGTCACCTATACTATTCGCATTAAGCAAGTCGCGGTACTGAATAACCGTTTGTATGCAGTATCCCGGGACAATAAGCTGTATATCGCCTACCATAACTCAGACAATGATCTTTCAGCCACGGCATTTGCAATAAAAAATAAAGATAAAACCGTAGTTCTGGTTGGCGTGGATCTTACCGGTTTCGACTATTCACTTACAGATGAAGTGAAAGAAATCATTT
>JAYVXJ010000076.1:0-2597 GCA_043785285.1 Chitinophagaceae bacterium | reverse complement strand
TCAGTTCCCCACCGTTTCGGAATCAGAAAGACTGTATAATAAACTGGGCGCATGGTATTACGAAACCGGCGACTACCGGAAAAGCATACCTTATTTTACCAAAGCCTTGTCGGGTATGGAAAGCAAACGGACTCAGGATCTTTATTTTATAGTCAATTACAGAAGTAATATTGCTTCCGCGCTCCGTAAAATGGGGTATATCGATAGTTCGATTTCCATTTACAAGGAGCTCTTACTTTCCCACATCAATGAAAATGAACTTCTTCACAATATTGCTGTTGCCCTGTTGGATGAAAACAAAAACGAGGAAGCGTTGTTCTACCTTAAAAAAGTTTCCTACGAGAGCCAGGCCCGCTACAATCACATGGCGCAGGCCTTGCTGCATCTGCAAAAACCTAAAGAAGCAGAGAAAGATCTCGGATATGCCTGTCAGATTTACAGAAAAAAAGGAAGTCCCGCTCATGATTTTGATTATGCAAATACCTTACGCATTTCCGGCGACCTTGCTTTGGCGAAGGGAGAGATACGAGAGGCTTTACAGCTTTATCAGCAATCTATCATACAATTGAAATCCGATTTTACGGATACTTCTATTTTCAGCAACCCGTATTCATTCCGGATCCTGGGCAATTCTTTTGCCCTTTTCGATGTGCTGACCGCGAAAGCAAAAGCATTTATACAGATTCCTGAAAATGGCGCATTGCATGCATTTCATGCCTACGAGGCAGCGCTTACGCTTGCCAGACAATTGGAACTCCGGTATCACTCGGACGAAGCCCGTTTTTTTCTTAATGACAAGGTAACCCCTGCTTGTCATGCGTTGGTGGATCTGGGTATTATGCTGAAGGAAAAAACAGGAGACGCTTCTTACATAGATAAGATATTCCGGTGGTGCGAAGGCAATAAGGCTTCGGTGTTACAGGCCGACATTTATGCCCTCCAACTGGATTCATCTTCTTCTCTTCCGGTCGCACTTTTGCAGGAATCCAAAAGCGGGAAAGCGCTGTTGGCTAAATGGTATCAGCAGGCTTCGATGATGAACGATTCTTCAACACAGGAGGCAATCGGAAAGAAAATAACCGATCTTGAAATCCGATTGGCCCGCATTCAGGAAAAGCTCGAGGAATTTCCGGCATATAGGGAATTAGTTTTCGCATCCCGGGAAACGGGTATGGATTCTATTCGCGAAACCATGATTGCGGAGGACGAAGCCATGCTTTCTTTCTATTATACCGGAAGATACGTACTGCGTTTTTATATTACGAAGGAAAGCAGTGGCGTTTTATATACGCCTTTACCTGGTGGACTCCGGGATAAAATCAACCAATACCGGCATGAACTTGATGCAGGAGATGGCGAAGACAGGCAGGTAGTAACTGATTTATCGGCTTATCTTTTTGATCAATTGCTGCATCCTGTTTTTGAAAAAATAAAATCCAAAAAGCATCTGGTGATTATTCCTTACAACGAGTTCAGTTATGTTCCGTTTGAATCTTTGACGAATCCACAAAACGGTAATTTTCTTTTAAACGATTTTTCTGTTAGCTATGAATATTCTGCCAACTTTCTGAAAAGAAGCCGGAAATACAACGATTATCCATATAAGATATTGGCGTTTGCTCCATTTACTGATGATCAGTCGGTGGAATCTGCACTCCCCAAACTACCTGCATCCAGATCAGAAATAGAGTCGTTGAATGGAACTATTCTCTTCGGCAGGCAGGCTACTAAAAGTAGTTTTATTTCACTCGCAGCGGGATTTCCGGTTATCCATTTGGCAACGCATGCGAAAGCGGATGATATAGACCCGCTGCAATCTTACATTGAATTTTATACCGATTCAAAGGAACAGGATACGGCGCACCGATTGTATGAACAGGAAATTTATCATCTGGATATGAAATCAGCAAGACTGGTGATTCTTAGTGCCTGCGAAACGGGTAGCGGACAGTTGAGAAACGGGGAAGGCGTTATGAGTTTGTCACGCGCTTTTTCTTATGCGGGCTGTCCGGCTGTGATCACCTCGCTGTGGAAAGCGGAGGATCAGGCCACCTCGTTTATAAGCCAGCGATTGCATCACTACTTGTCCGGCGGAAAACCAGTTGACGACGCATTACGGCAAGCAAAATTGGATTTCCTGAAGAGTAACGACATTGCAGCGCGTTATAAATCACCCGCTTTCTGGGCAAATCTGGTATTGATCGGCGATTATCAACCTGTGGGCAACACACCACCAACCCGGATTTGGGTATTGACCGGATTTGATTTATTCGTACTACTATTGATTCTTTGGATCTACTATAAAAAAAACAGGCGCTGTTAATAGCGCCCGTTTTTTTATGGAATTCTTTTTTTATTTATGAAGTGTAACGGTGCCGATATGGGTATCGTCTTTTTCGGCAACCTGTATATTCGTGATCAGGCTGTCCTGATAATTATTAGCTGTAGCATGAATCAGCAGGGAATATGTTCCGGCTTTCAATCCTATGAATTTAAATTCGCCTTCATTTTCAGGTTTAGCAGACAGCGTATCGGTTCCATTGACAGCCATGACCACGGCACCTGCTGCTGCGGGTAGCACACGTCCTTCTATTTCC
>JAYVXJ010000075.1:0-2598 GCA_043785285.1 Chitinophagaceae bacterium | reverse complement strand
TTGTATTATCAGCGTGCAGCAGTTTTGCGAAGCTTAACGCCTCATCAAAATTATCCGACACGAACATTTGTACGGCTTTGCGGGCATCATCCATTCTTCCTGCCGCATTCACCCGTGGTGCAATCATAAAGACCAGCGAGCTGATGGAAACGGGCACCGTTAATCCACTTAACTGCATCAACGCCCGGATCCCGTAGTTGGGATCTTCATTCACTTTTTTCAATCCGTGAAATGCCAGTATCCGGTTTTCACCGGTCATCGGAACAATGTCTGCTGCAATGGCAACAGCAACCAGATCTAAAAAACAAAAATAGGCTGTTTCTTCCAGTCCAAGCGAATGCGCGAGTGCGGTGATGAGTTTGAATGCCACTCCGCATCCGCAGAGATCTTTGCAGGGATATTGACAACCGGCTTGTTTGGGATTGAGGATGGCCACCGCTGCTGGTAGTGTGGTATCGGGAAGGTGATGGTCGCAGATGATAAAATCAATACCTGCTTCTGCGGCATAATCCACCAGGTCAACGGATTTTATTCCACAGTCCACCGAAATAATTAATCCATATCCATTTTCTTTTGCATAGTCAATGCCTGCTTTGGAAATTCCGTAGCCTTCCCGGTGCCGGTGCGGAATATAATAATTGACGAAAGAAGGATCGCAAATCTTGCAAAGCATCAGGAACATACAAGCTACGGCTGTGGTTCCATCTACGTCATAGTCTCCGAAAACCAAAATCTTTTCCTCCTGAGCCACCGCCCCGAGTATTCGTTCAACCGCTTTGTCCATGTCTTTCATCAGAAAGGGTTCATGGAGGTCTGTTAACTGCGGACGAAAATAATTTTTTGCCTGCTCAAAATTTTCTATGTCACGGGCCACCAAAATCCGGCAGAGAACAGGATTGATTTTTAAAGCCTGCTGAAGAGCAGATACTTTTTCCTCATCCGCATTTTTTATTTTCCATCTTTTAAACATGCTTTTTTTTGTTGACGGTTGACCGTTAACGGAAATCAAGTGCGAATTCGCAACTAAAGGCCTTCAACCGTCAACCCCTCTCAATACGTTCTATCCGTCGTAAACCGCACCAACTCCTCCAACCCTTTTCTCACTTCACTGTCTTCAAACTCATAGAGAATAGCCAGTGCCTCATCGCGGTATTGATTCATTTTTTCTATGGCATACCGGATGCCTCCGGCTTCCACAACGCGGCCTACAACATATTTTATTTTTTCCGGGTTTCGGTTCTGATTTTTAACGATGTAGATGAGTTCGCGCCGGAGGGATTTGTCAACCGTATTCAGCGTATAGATCAGGGGCAGGGTTAATTTTTTTTCTTTCAGGTCATTTCCTGAAGGCTTACCGGTTTGCTCATTGCCGTAATCAAACAGGTCGTCTTTAATTTGAAAAGCAATGCCTACAGCCTCACCGAAACGGCTGAGTTTTTCCGTTAGTTGTTCGTTTCCACTGGTAGAATAAGCGCCGGCTGCGCAGGAGGAAGCCAGTAAAGAAGCCGTTTTATTCCGGATGATCTCGAAATACACCGCTTCATCCAGGTTGAGCGAACGGGCTTTCTCGATCTGGAGCAACTCGCCTTCACTCATTTTACGAACCGCTCCGGAAAGTAATTGCAAAATTCTAAAATCATCGTGATCCAGGGAAAGTAATAACCCCTTGGCCAGCAGGTAGTCGCCTACGAGGACGGACACCTTGTTTTTCCATAATGCGTAGGTGGAAAAAAACCCTCTTCTTTCCAGTGATTCGTCCACCACATCGTCGTGTACCAGGGTAGCGGTATGCAGAAGCTCCACCAGGGAAGCTGCGCGGTAGGTGGATTCGTTCACCGGGCCACAGAGCTTTGCGGATAAAAATACAAACATGGGCCTCAATTGCTTGCCTTTTCTGTTTACGATAAATCGCATGATACGGTCGAGCAATGGAGCCTGACTTTTTACCGCTTCCCGGAATTTCTTCTCAAAAACAACCAGTTCTTCGCGAAGTATGGTTTGGGCTATCTGCATAAAATATGGCCGGCAAATTACTACTTTAAAATATTGGGGAACCGGATACCCATTTTGGCAGGCATGAAATTCGACCTAATCCATACAAATCTGTGGTTTCCAGTTTCTTTTGGGCATAAATAATTTGCCGTTTAAGTGTTAACTTATATTTTTGCTAAAGTGTATACTAGTTTTTAATCACTTCGTTCATCACAAACTTCAGTTTATGACAGGGAAAATGTACTCGTTGCTAGTGATTTTCTTTTTGGCTTTTCTTTCACCATCCATTGCCCAGGACAATACCACCGAAAACAGCAGTAGTTATGACTTGCGAGATTCTTCCCTCATTCCTTCCAGGAGAATCCCCCAGCATAATGAGTTTTTGAATAATGCCTATCCTTTTCCGGCCAAGCCCCGGAATGAATTGGAAATAGGTATTAAAGGGGGACTGTCCTCTGTTTCGGGTGATGTGCGTTCCTGGCTACCGACTTTCGGTGCTGGTGTGCATATCAGAAAAGCACTGGGTTATGTTTTCTCTCTTCGTCTGGAGTACGATTACATGCGCGCCAAGGGCCTGAACTGGCAGCCTTCTTATACTGGTTATGC
>JAYVXJ010000074.1:0-2605 GCA_043785285.1 Chitinophagaceae bacterium | reverse complement strand
GCAGGACGGGATATCCTGCACAGGGTAAGGCATGAACGAGATGAATGGTTGGAGGAAGCATTGAACAAGGCCTGTACAACCAAAGAGCTGGATATGCTGCGCAGGGCGATAGTACCACTGACCAGACTGGTTGATTTTGATTGAGGGTAGGGGTATAAAATGGTTGGCGGGCGAACAAGGTATTTATTATGGAGATCAGTACATTCAGCGCGTTTAAAAGCCGCAATTACAGGTTATATTTCGTTGGGCAATCCATTTCGTTATTAGGGACATGGATGCAAAAGACAGCGGTTAGCTGGGTGGTATACACGCTTACCCATTCCAAGTTTATGTTGGGGGTTACGCTTTTCGCAACGATGTTCCCCTCTTTTTTGTTTTCCTTTCTTGGGGGCGTGGTATCCGACCGGTACAACCGATACAAGGTACTGCTACTAACCCAGCTGGTATCTATGATACAGGCTTTACTGCTGACCGTCCTGGTTTTTTTTAAACAATATACCGTTTGGGAGATCCTTGCATTGAGTGTTTTGCTCGGTATTATCAATGCATTTGATGTGCCTGCACGTCAATCGCTGGTATTCGAAATGGTGGAGAAGAAGGATTTGCCCAATGCCGTAGCATTAAATTCATCTATGGTCAATTTATCCAGGTTGATCGGTCCCGGGATTGCAGGCATCGTAATAGAAAAGCTTGGTAATGATGTTTGCTTTGGTTTGAACACACTAAGCTTTTTGGCGGTAATTGTTTCCTTATTATTCATGAGGCTGCCCAAATACGTTCCTAATCCGCGTACTAAAAATGTTTTGGGGCAACTGAGGGACGGCCTGGTTTACATCAGAAAAACGCGGGATATAGCATTCTTATTGAAAATGCTGGCGCTGATCAGTTTGTTCGTTTTACCATTCAGTACCTTAATACCTGTTTATGCCAAGGATATATTTCATGGAACTGCATCCACGTTCGGGGTAATTGACAGCGTTATCGGACTTGGGGCGTTTTCCGGGGCTATATTTCTGGCGTCCTTAAGACCTGGCACCAATTTAAGGATAGTACTGGCTGTTAATACATTTGTTTTTGGTATTGGACTGCTGTTATTTTCGCACGCAATATACTATCCGCTGGCGCTGGTTTTTGCTGCCATCGGTGCATTCGGTATGATGTCCCAGTTAACCATCACGAATACACTGATCCAAACCACCGTTGACCCCGCTATGCGGGGAAGAGTCATTAGTGTTTATGCCATGGTGTTGTTTGGCATGCAGCCACTGGGAGGATTACTCATCGGTCTGGTATCACAAAACATGGGCGTGAAAAATACCGTATTGGCAGAAGGCATCATTGCATTGCTCATCGGATTCCTGCATTTCCGGTTCCTTAAAAAGAATAAAATGAAAAAAAGAAATACGCCGGTGCCGTTATTGGAAAAACAGCCGGCAGATGTTGCCCTCCTGGTATAATAAATGTTTATCAACCTTTAAATCATTTAAAAATGGTCTCCCCCCCGATAAAAAAACAGCGCTTATTTTAATTGATTTACAAAAAAGCGTTGTTCAGCTTCCGCTGGCAAAGCCAGTAAACGTGATTTTAGAAAGTTGATGATACGGGGAAGATCATTGAAAAATTATCCAACTGACCTGACTTTCCCTTTATTTTCTCGTTCTTCCCAATACCGGTGAATAGCGTATGGAAAATAATATCCCGAAGCTGTTCATCTTTATATTGCCGACCCCGATACCCCGGAAGGGTGTCCGCACAAAGGGTTCAACCTGAAAAGAAAATCCTTTACCGAAATCCTGTTCAATACCTGCGGAGAAATTGCCGATGGCAAACCAGTAATTCAGGTGTTCATTATTCTCGTTATTCCATTCATAGGCCCTGCCTGCATTATGAAAAAAGTAAGTGTAGTCCTGTTTACGCACCAGGTAAGAAGAAAATCCGGCACCTATAAACAACCTGGTCTTTTCAAGCTGAAGAATATCGTATCGAAGGGTCAGCGGTATTTCATACATATAACAGCTTCCGTTCACAGATTCTATGTGTGGAAAAGAGGCATAAGGGGTTATGGCGGTAGGATTCTGGGGCTGAAAAGGCTTTCCGGTTGACCAGTAATACTTAGCCGTATACTGAAAGCCGGTATTCACCGATAAGCGGTTCGTGAGATGGTACCCCAGTGAAATACCGATATTATTGCTTAGCTGATCGTTTGACATGCCGCCTACATCGGTATAATCCGGACCCATCACTATTCCAATGGTTAGTGACCGGTTGATCTGCAGGGATTTTGGCAAGGGTGGTTTTTGTGCTGTATTGGCAGCCGTAAACCGGTTCAGGGAAGAATCATTACCGCTAACGATCGGATGAACATTGGAAATAGCCAGCGAAGGCAACTGCACTTTATGATCGTTTTGTTCTGCTGTATTTTGTTTTGCAGCTCCGGAAGCCTGAAATTGAGAATGGTTCTTTTGACTATTTCCGGATACAGATGTATTGTTTAAAGCAACTTCATCAACGGATTGGTTAAGCTGTTGATTGGATTTCCAATTCTTCGTTGTGCTACTTTTAAGCAAACGGGAAAAAGGTGTTTTCCCAACAATACCGTTCACCC
>JAYVXJ010000073.1:0-2607 GCA_043785285.1 Chitinophagaceae bacterium | reverse complement strand
AATCAATTTTATGATTAAAATCATGGATTTACATGAGCTTTGGATTTACACAGTCCTAATTTTGGTTATTGTTGCACATTATTTTTACAAAAAACCGTTCATGGTAAAAGATCGTTTTCAACAGTGCAAACACTGGGCCATCCTTAGTCTTCTTAATTTCGTTCTGGTTTCTCTGTTGGGTGTATTGCTCCGTTATAAAATCGCATTCTCCTTTCCACAGGTAAATTATAAATATTTACTAAATGCACATTCCCACTTTGCTTTCTCCGGATGGGTATCCATGGCCATTTTCACTGCTTTTGTTTATATGATATCGGAACCTGGGAGCCCGATAAAAAGAACGTACCGGTATCAATTCAACCTTGGTCAGATGGCTAATTTTGGTATGCTGATCAGTTTTCTCCTGCAGGGATATGCGGCGGTATCCATCGGCTTTTCTACCTTGTCCATTCTGTTTTCCTATTGGTTTGCCTGGCAATACGGAAAAGATCTTACTCAAAGTAAGTTACCCCGGGTGGTAAAATATTGTGCCAGAGCTGCCTTATTCTTTTACGTTATCTCCTCTGCGGGTCCTTTTTTACTGGGATATATTTTATCAACTAAAACCTACGACAATAATTTATTCCACAATGCCATCTACTTATTCCTCCACTTTCAATACAATGGCTGGTTTACTTTTGGCGTTCTGGCTGTTTTTTTCCATGTATTGCATGCGCGGAAAATCTTGTTTGCTGAAAAAAAAGGAGTCCTGGCTTTCAGCATCCTGTTTGCAGCCTGTATACCTGCTTACTGCTTATCCATACTATGGACCAATCCCCCGGTATGGGTTTTTCTTCTCTCTGCATCAGCTGGTTTTGCCCAATGGATCGGAGTTTTTATCTTCATTCAACTGATATATGGGATCCGAAAAAGTCTTTCAAAAGTAGCGGCGGGTCATGTCAAAACATTCTGGTTGCTTTCTCTGCTGGCTTTTTTCATTAAAATAGTATTACAGGCACTGTCGGCAATCCCGGTATTAGGCCGTTATGCATTCGGAATACGTCCGGTTATCATCGGCTATCTCCACCTTGTAGTGCTGGGTTTCATCAGTTTTTTTCTGGTTGGCTATTTTTTATCGGAAAAATTATTCCGTCCGGTTACGGGCGTTTCCAGAGCAGGTTCAATTATTTTTATCGCCGGTGTTCTCGCAAATGAAATATTCCTGCTTTTACAGGGGATCTTTGCGCTCGTGGGAAACGGCTGGAGCACTTCGGGTATTTACTTATTCATCGCCGCTATTACTATCTTTACAGGTTTATTGCTACTCCTGATTCATCAGTTCTGCCACCGGAGAATATCAAATGATCTCCTGACGTTGGTTTAGCATAACCGGTAAAGATCAGTATGGTTTCCTGACCTGGGTCATACATTCTCCTTGCTGCCTTACCTAATTTTGTTTAAAATAAATGGATGCCCTATTCTCACCTGTTGAATAAATATAATATCCCTGTTCCGAGATATACCAGTTATCCAACGGTGCCTTATTGGAAAGAAGGGTTGGATATGGAAAAATGGAAAATGATTTTCATAAAAGAATTTCAGGAATCCAATGCTTCGCATGGCATCAGCCTGTACCTTCATCTTCCTTTCTGTGAATCCCTGTGCACCTATTGCGGATGCAATAAAAAAATCACGACCAATCACAAGGTAGAAGAGGACTATTTATCAGCCATTTTAAATGAATGGGAAATGTATCGTAGCTGGATGAATGAAACCCCGGTGATCAGAGAAATGCATTTGGGCGGTGGAACACCAACTTTTTTCTCTCCTTCGAATTTAGACCGGCTGGTGAATACTATTCTGGGAAAATCGATTGTTCACCCCGACGCTGATTTTAGTCTGGAAGGCCACCCAAACAACACTACAAAAGAACAGCTGGACATATTATTTCGATCCGGTTTCAGGCGGATCAGTTATGGCGTGCAGGACAATGATCCCAAAGTTCAAAGAGTGATCAACCGCATCCAGCCATTTGAAAACGTACAAAAAGCTACAGAAATGGCCCGGAAAACGGGGTATCAATCTGTAAACTTTGATCTTATTTACGGTCTGCCTTTTCAAACGCCGGAAAGCATGGATTGCACCATCAATCAATGCATTTCACTTAAACCCGACCGGGTGGCTTTCTACAGCTATGCGCACGTTCCATGGACAAGCCGCGGACAAAGATTATTTGATGAACATGACCTGCCCTCTGCTCCGCAGAAAATGCAACTCTATCAATTGGGAAAAGAATTGTTCCTGGCAAATGGTTACGGAGATATCGGAATGGATCATTTCGCCCTTCCGGAAGATGAATTGTATTTAGCCTGGCAGAAAGGAAAACTGCATCGTAATTTTATGGGATACACAACCCAACATACCCATTTAATGCTTGGGATGGGCGTTTCGGCAATTAGTGATACAGGAAGCGCCTTTGTACAAAACAACAAGTCACTCCACGACTACTATTTAAAGATCCGGGATGCAGAGCCTGCTGTAGAAAGAGGCTATTTACTTACGGAAGAAGACAAAATCTTTCGCCAATATATTCATGATATAAGCTGCAACGGCAAAACAACTTTTATG
>JAYVXJ010000072.1:0-2610 GCA_043785285.1 Chitinophagaceae bacterium | reverse complement strand
TACAGCAAACCGGGAGGCTGTGTTCAGCGTGGATGCATATCCTGAAAAATTATTTTCGGCAACATTGTCAAGAAAAAGCGGAAGCATAGATCCTGCTACAAGAACTGAAATGTGGGAATATATTTACAATAACAAAAACAATGATTTAAAAGCTGGCTCCTTTGCTTATGTTAAGTTGAACCTGGCAAGAGCAGGTTATTCCTTTGTGGTGCAACCCACAGTAATATCCACCAATCAGGAAAGAAAATTTGTAATCAGGGTAAAAGAAGGCAAAGCGGAATGGGTAGACGTACGGCAGGGCATGTCAACGGATAATGGGATAGAAATATTTGGAAACCTTCACAAAGGAGATACCCTTATTGTAAGGGCTACTGATGAAAGAAAGACGGGTAGTGCGGCTTACTGGAAAATGGCAAAATAGCGTTATTTAACCTTGAGCATACTCGCATTTATTGCTACAATCACCGTACTCAAACTCATTAAAACTGCAGTAAGGGCAGGAATGGACGATTTTATTAATGAGTGTAAATCTTCGTTGCCCTGAGCATTTCCCGTTTGCCATGTGCTCCGGATACTTTCTCCAGACTAAACCCCAGCGTTGTCATATTATGTTTCAGGTTTCCGTTAAAAGCGTAAGTTACGAAAAGGCCTCCTGGATTCAGGTAATAGCAGATATGACCAAGGATCTGATATGTCCACATCTCCGGCTGGGCCCCCGCAGAAAAAGCATCATAAAAAAGCACATCAAATCGTTTGTTGGTTTCAAAACCGGATGCTTTTAGTTGTACAATTTCCAATTGAATGGAAGGAGAAAACAATATTCCCTTTTGTAAGGCATCTTCATATTTTGTGATAAACAGTTCCCAGGTTTCCTTACATACATATTTATCATATCCGCTTTGCCTAATCATAACATGGGCTAGTGGAAACGCTTCAATGCCGGTATATTGCAGATTGATATGATTATCCAGGCAGTATTCTGCGCTGAGCAGGAAATTGAGCCCTGTTCCGAAACCTACTTCCAGCACGGAAACCGCGCTAACCCCTTGTTTAAGGAAATGTTGTAATCCGGATTCCAGAAATACATGTCTGCTCTCCTGCACTGCGCCGTTGACAGAATGGTAATGCTCTCCTACTTCGGGATGAAAAATGGTTTTTGAGCCATCGGCTGTAGTAATGAATTGCAGTTGGTCCATCAGACAGTTTTGGGATATACATAACCTGTGCTTTCTTCCTTAACTTTTATTGGGCGGACGTCTGCGCTTGAGGTTGTTCCATATTCAAATTCCGGGTTTGCTTTGGCAATTATAATGGCTTTATCCAGATTCTCGGCAAGAATATGGTAATAGCCAACAATAACTACTTTGGCTTCGGGTAAGGTTTCTCTTTCCATGATCGAACTTACGGAATAGAAAATGCAATTGCTTCCGGTATGTAAGGGCCATTGAATCAATCTATAATACGGTTTTTTACCCAGAAGAACAGTGGGGAAACCAACTTAAATATAATCTGGAGTTTGCTTTATCAATTTTAGCATTTAACGATCGGGCTCGGTTCTTTTGACCGGATTACCGTGCGGTCCTGCATTTTTCCGGATAATTCTTCCCGGTGCATCGGATGGGCAATATCAATTAATGCTTTTGCCCGTTCTGGTAAACTTTTTCCGTGTAAATAGGCGATCCCGTATTCAGTTACTACATAATGAACGTGAGCCCTGGTGGTAACAACGCCTGCCCCGGGTTTTAATATGGAAACAATTTTACTTTCGCCTTTACTGGTGGTAGAAGGCAGGGCAATGATAGGTTTTCCTCCTTGCGACAGAGAGGCTCCCCGCATAAAATCCATTTGTCCGCCTACGCCGGAATACATTTTGGAGCCGATAGAATCTGCGCAAACCTGGCCGGTTATATCTACTTCGATGGCGCTGTTAATAGCCGTCACTTTGGGGTTTTGACGAATGATATACGTATCATTTACGTAGGCTATGTCCAGCATTTCAATGAGCGGATTGTCATGTACAAATTTGTACAACCGTTTTGTTCCCAGCATAAAGCTTGATACTATTTTATATTGATGCTTTTTCTTCAGCTCTCCGGTAATTACTCCAGACTCGATGAGATCAATGACTCCGTCGGAAAACATTTCCGTATGGATACCTAGTCTTTTGTGACCGCCGAGCATGCTCAGCACTGCATTGGGAATCTTGCCGATTCCCATTTGTAAAGTAGCGCCGTCTTCTATTAAGGAGGAGACGTGTTTAGCTATGGAACGGTTTAATTCATCCACCTCCTCTATTTTCACTTCAGGAATTTCATCATTCACATCCACCAAAGCATTGATCCTGCTGATATGAATGAATCCGCCACCATGTGTGCGGGGCATATTGGGATTGACCTGGGCAATAATGCAACCAGCTGTTTCTAATACCGAAGGAGCGATATCAACAGAAACACCCAAAGAACAATAACCATGTTCATCGGGTGGGGACACCTGGATCAGAGCGAAATCAATTTTTATTGCCCCGCTCCTGAATAAGGCAGGGATCTCACTGAGAAACACCGGAACATACTCAGCCCTTCCTTCCTGTACGGCTTTTCGAAGATTGGCCCC
>JAYVXJ010000071.1:0-2628 GCA_043785285.1 Chitinophagaceae bacterium | reverse complement strand
ACTATGCAACAAAGTTATTTCAGGAAATGTACCAGACACCAGCCATACACTATGGAATAGAAGAAATGTTTGATGATGAAAAGGGGCATGCGCTGTTGCCTAATCAGTCATTAGCTGTCTGTGATAAAACAGCGGGAGCATTAAAGGGACTAAACAGAAATGATATTTTTATTTCGGAAAGCACCTGGTTTTATGATGGAGGCGGGTGTTGCTAAATTTACAAGTATGAATCAATTAGAAAAAGCAAAGGAATATTTAATTTCACAAGGCATTAACCAGGCTGATACAGGTATTGTATTAGGAACCGGATTGCATCAATTTATTAAGCTCATCGAGGTAACACATTCAATACCTTATTCTGAAATACCCTACTTTCTAGTATCTACAGTTGAATTTAACAAAGGCTATCTTATTTACGGTAGAATAGGGAATAAAAAAGTATTGGTGATGCAGGGCCGTTTTCATGCATACGAGGGTTATAATATGGCTGAAATTATTTTTCCAATATGGGTGATGAAGCTTTTTGGCATAATACAGCTTTTCCTCTCCAATGCTGCTGGAGGAATTAACCTGAAGTTTAAAAAAAGTGAACTAATTTTAATAGAAGACAACATTAATTTGCAGTCCGGCAACCCGCTGACAGGTAAAATATTGACAAATTGGGCGGCCGCTTTCCTGATATGAGCGAGCCTTATAGTAAAAAGCTTTCAGAAGTATTAATGAAGAAAGCAAATGAACTAAATATCGAACTACATACTGGTGTTTATGCAGTGGTAAATGGACATAACCTGGAAACAAAAGCGGAATATCGCTACCTTAAGGTTATTGGTGCAGATCTGGTTGGCATGTCTACTGAACCTGAAGTTATTGCAGCCAATCATATGCAATTGCCCTGCGCTGCTGTATCTGTAATCACAGATGAATGTGATCAGGATAACCTATAGCCTGTAAGCATTACAGAGATTATAGAAGTGGCTGGCAAAGCAGACGAGAAGCTTTCGACGCTTTCATTAGCCATTTGCGAAAAGAAAAATCTTCAAGTTTATCAATTGCCAGAACTATCTGATATCGATAACGAAAATAATTTAAGCGAAACACAGAAATAAATGTTGCAAATAAAATTAACGTGAAGTATGATTGCTGTAATTATTCCAACTTATAATGAAGAAACCACTATTAAGGCAACCATTCAGAAGTTAAGGCAATACGATGTAGGCAATTTCATAAAAGAAATCATTATATCCGATGGAGGAAGTACAGACGCTACGGTTCCCATTGCAAAGGCAGAGGGTGTAAATGTATTGATCAGTCAAAAAAAGGGTCGGGCTGCGCAAATGAATTTTGGGGCTTCTATTGCAACCGAAGGAATTTTATATTTTCTGCACGCCGATACCATCCCTCCCCGCAATTTTACAAAGGATATTACCCAAGCAATTGATCTGGGTTGTGGTGCCGGTTGCTTTAGGTTGTCTTTTGATTATAATCACTGGTTTTTAAAAGCCAATTGCTGGTTCACCCGTTTTGATGTAGATGCTATACGTTTTGGGGACCAGAGTTTGTTTGTTACAAAAGAATACTTTGAAAAAACAGGTGGCTTTCGCGAAAAAAACATTGTATTGGAGGATCAGGAGTTCATTAAACGATTGAAAAGGATTGCCCGATTTACAATTATTAAAAAGCCGGTAGTTACCTCTGCAAGAAAGTATATTAAAAACGGCATTTTCAAAACACAGTTTATCTTTTTTGTAATTTATTTTATGTACTTGTTTGGATATTCTCAAAAAAAGCTGGTTACTACTTATAAAAAATTGATAGCTGAGAATAAACTTTAACGAATGATTATAAATAACATTTATTAAATCAGAGAAAATATGACACAAAATAGGTATGATATTATGGTAATAGGAGCCGGCTCAGGAGGCTTAAGCGTTGGATTGTTTATGAATAAAGCGGGGCTCAAGGTATTGATGATGGCTAAAACGGATAATGATATTGGCGGAGATTGTTTAAATGATGGCTGCATTCCGAGTAAAGCATTGATTCATGTTTCAAGGATTGCAAACAGCGCAAGAATTGCTAAAGAATTTGGTTTGCTGGTGAGTGGAAAGGTGGACATTAAGAAAGCTATAGAATACGTATACTCCAAACAGCAGGTAATCCGTAAACACGAAAACGCGCAATGGCTAAAAGACCAGGGAATTGATATTGTATTGGGTAAAGCCGCGTTTACCGGGAAAAATGAAGTGGAAGTAAATGGTAAAAGATATGAAGGGAAAAAGATAGTATTAGCTACGGGTTCTAAACCAAAAAAGTTAAACATTCCCGGTGTAGAGAAAGTAAAATATTTTGATAACGAAAACGTCTTTTACCTTCAGGAGCTGCCTGAGCGTTTATTGGTAATAGGCGGTGGCCCTATAGGCATTGAAATAGCTCAGGCTTTAAACCGTCTTGGCAGTAAGGTAACTGTTGTTCACCAGGGCGATATGATATTAGGCCATGATGATAAAGCAATAGCTGAAATTCTTCTAACGCAAATGCAACAGGAAGGGATAGAATTTTTGTTCAATGCAAATACAGAAAGTTTCACTTCTTCAAATGAAGGTATAATAAAGCAGGAAAATGGCACAA
>JAYVXJ010000070.1:0-2636 GCA_043785285.1 Chitinophagaceae bacterium | reverse complement strand
CAGCTTCAGAATCACTTCAGCGTGTCTTCTTACTTTGTTCGCATTAACAAAGCGAAAGCAATTGCGCTTGATCAAGTTACTCTTAAAATGTATTTAAGTGCTCTAAATTTGAAACAGGAACAATGAAGATAATACCCTGAACCTTTGTTGTGCTGGGATATAAAATAAATTAAGTTTAACAACGCACATATCCATTCCAAGGTTACGGCACCGGGAATAATACTTATTTTTCGCATGAGCAGAAATTTATTTTTTATTTTTTTCTTCCTACCCTTCACTTATTTTTCCGGAATGGCACAGGCTGGCTGGAATTTAAAAAAAGATAAAGAGGGCATAAAGATATTTAGCCGCGTCAGTGAACATTCCAAAATCAATGAACTAAAAGCCGAATTCAGCATACAGGCGCCCCTGTCAGAACTAGCTGCGGTTATAATAGATGTGGATGATCATGTGCAATGGGTTTATGCCACCAAATCAAGTAAACTTCTAAAAAAAGTAAGTGATTCCGAACTATACTTCTATACCGAGATGGATTCACCATGGCCATTAAGCAACCGTGATCTGATTGTTCATTTGCTGATCAGGCAGGATCCTATGAGTAAAATAATGACGATTGAGGCAATCGACGTTCCGAGCTATATGCCCAAAAAAAAATCCATTGTCCGGGTTCCCATTTCCAAAGCTGTCTGGACCGTTACACCGGTTAATAAGAAAACGATCAATATTAGTTATCATGTGGAAGTTGACCCGGGAGGAACAGTGCCGTCATGGCTAGTCAATATGTTTGCCACAAAATGTCCTTTTGAATCTTTTAAAAGCTTGCGTACGCAGATAAAGAATGAAAAATACCGCAATGCCTCACTATCCTTCATTACGAATGAATAAAAGGGAATCCCTTATTATATATAAAATCATCATTGGGCCTGAAAAACAATTTTTCCACCTACCATGGTCAATACGCTTTTCGTAACCGGCAGCTGCTGAACAGGTATAATAAAAATGTCCTGAGAGAGCACGCCGAGGTCAGCGAATTTGCCGGCCGTTAAAGTGCCTTTCTCCTGCTCTCCAAATTGAGCATAAGCTGAATTCCGGGTATAGGCGATAACGGCCTGCTCCCGGGTCATTGCTTCATCCGGATAACCTGGATCGGTTACGGCGAACATAATATTCAGGAAAGGATTAAATGGCCCGTCGGAACCGAAAAACTTATCCAGTGCATTTAATGGTGTAATTGGTAGCGCCTAACTTGTATATGGCGGATTTGCCTGTTTCAACTTAAGGGTAGAAAACCGTCCAAAGGTATCCATTGGCTTCGGATGTGGTGCTATTGATTTTAACCCCCTTGATCAGGATTATTTAAAAGGCAGCTAAGCAAGCTCGGACTAGCCATTTTTTTCTTAACTAAGATAGTACCACCAAAGCGTTGACCAGGATTCTCTTATATCTTTGTGTAACCGGGTGTTGGATAAATTTTTCCCGATATACCCAACCAAAATTGCCGGTCAGTATATCTGTAATGCAAAGACTCGAGAATTTGGCAGATTGCCAGCAGCTGATTAAGAAATGCATGGATGGTGACCGGATTTCCCAAGCCAAACTGTATACCCTTTATGCCGGCAAGATGCTTGGAGTATGTATGTGGTATGCAAAAAATAAAGAAGAAGCTGAAGAAATTCTGCAAGATGGATTTATTCGCGCTTTTACTTATCTGCATAAGTTTAGAGCCGAAGGATCATTCGAAGGATGGATACGGAAAATCATGGTTAACGCGGCCCTATTTAAATACAGGAATAAATCTTATTTAAAACCTCTTGTAGCGTATTCTTCAGACACGCATGATGTGGCTGAAATGGCTTCTGTTTTTATCCAAATTGAGGTAAAAGAATTGGTTAAACTGATCCAATCACTCACTCCTGCTTACCGTATGGTTTTTAACCTGTTTGTGATGGAAGGGATGAAACACCGGGAAATTGCCAAAATACTGGGAATTTCAGAAGGTACTTCAAAATCGAACCTTGCGGACGCAAGGGCTGCTTTACAAAGATCTTTGCGTACAAAAAATCGAATGGCCTTAGTATAAACCAGCTTGTTTTGAAAATAAATTTACGCCATATTGATGAGCTTTTTCACGATGCTTCCCATCAGTATGAAGAAGTACTTCCGGAAGGATTGTGGGAGCGTATTGATGCAAAACTGGACAAAGAAAAAGCCGACTCATATAAAAAAAAACACATCTTCTGGAAGAGAATTTCCGTAATATTATTTCTGTTTATTCCAGGCTATGTCTTATATGAGTCAACCGTTGTGAAAAACAACCCCCATCAGTCATTTAAAAATAAACCACAGCCCTCTATTGCCCAGGAAAGCCAACTCAAAACAAAAGTTAATAACCCTAATCCCATAGTCCTGCTAAACCAAGACAAATCAGCTAATCTGACCCAACAGGATTTAAATCACCTGGGAAACATTCAGACAGGAATTATACTGGCGGGTAAATTCATTCAAAAACAGAATTATTTAAGAAATAAAACAGCATATCAACAAATTTCGATATTCAGGAAAGAGGCAGAAACTAAACCGATAAATTATTTATACCTCACTGAATATCAACAAAATAAAACCAATTTTGATATTGA
>JAYVXJ010000069.1:0-2640 GCA_043785285.1 Chitinophagaceae bacterium | reverse complement strand
AATTGGGATATAGCTTCAGCAATTGGTTATACTGATTTAATGCTTCTTTATTGTTATCCAGATTATAGTATGAAATACCGGAACGCAGGTAGGCCCTGGGTTTCAGGGCATCGTTTCCACTGGAGTTCAACACATTTTTCAGATAGGGTAAAGATTCGCGGAACTGTTCGTTGGAAAGATAGGTATTGGCAACTTCCATATTTGCATCCGGCACCAGGTCCGAAGTAGGAAATTTCCGGATCAGGCCATTGAGCAGTGAAATTTTCTCGCCGGAAGAATTCACGCCAGCTACCATCGCCCGTTGAAAAGTAGCATAATCAGCCGAGGGCCAGGAATAATCCAGCACCTTAGTATACATGGCTATAGCTGTTTTAAAATCCCGGTTCATATAATAACAATCCGCATCCCGGATATAGGCATCCTGCTCCATTGAGGAAGCGTTGATTCGGGGATTATTAACCACCTGTTCAAAAAAGCGCTGGGCCTCGCGGTAGTTTTCTTTTTTCAGATAACAATATCCGAGCGTATATTTTGCGTTAGCCGGACTCACTTCTCCCCTGCTCACCGGCGTTTTAAGGTATTCAAAAAAATAAGTGATGGCTTCATCGAGGTGATTCGACCGGTAAGCAATCTCTCCTTTCCAAAAATTAATATACGGAATAAGGGTGGTGTTATTCCGCTCCTTCAGGTCCTTGTCCAGCAACTCATTTGCATTCTGAAGCATACCATCGTTGATCAGCTCCGTTGCCCTGCCATACAGGATTCTGGCATGAATCTGCCGGGCGTTCCCGGAGGGATTCGGGAGACTGTCCATCAACGCCAGTGCATCCTTATAATTACTGGTATTTGCCAGTACACTGAGCAATAATTCCCGTGCTTCAGGCGCATAGGTCGATTGCGGATATTCGGCCAGAAAACCCCGGAATCCGGTCAGTGCCACATCGGGATAGCCCAGTTCATACGAAAGTTTGGCATAATGAAATTGAGATATCTCTTTTTGTGCAGGATAACTACTGTTGGAAGCGCAGAACAGGAAGGCATTGCGTGCATTGGCTTTTTGCCCGGTTTTCAGGTAGCTGTCTCCCAGCAGATACATGGCATTCTGCGCCAGCGAATCTTCTTTGCCACCCAATTGCCTGAATCCTTCAATGGCTTTTTTATAATTTTTAAGCTGGTAGTAACAGTACGACAATTCGAACATATCCTGCCGCGTAACTTTTTTTGCTTTACTCACGTAAGATTCCAGGTAAGGAAGTGCATTCCCAAAATCCTTCTGTTCATAATATCCATGACCGGTCAACTCCCGCAGTTCCGCATCATAATACTGGTTGCCTGCATGGAGTTTGGAAGCGGCATAAGAAATGGCTTTTTCTTTCTGCTTTTGAATTAAATAAATATTCGCAATATAATAGGGAACAACAGAGCGATATTTCGGATCATTCTCCACTACGGCAAAAGCGGTAGACGCATCACTGTATTTTTTCTGATAAAAGGAGATGTAGCCGAAATAATAATTCGCATCAATATAATTGGGATCTCTGGGAAGCTGACGAATAGCATCCAGCAAGGGCTTGGCACGATCGAAATCTTTCTTTACAAAATAAGCATAGCCCTGGTGAAATTTCGCATTTGCGATTTCTGCATTGCTTAGATTGTCAATGCCCGCAGTTTCATATAAATGCAGGGCGGATTCATAATTCCCCTGACGGAAATAATATTCAGCCAGGTGATAGCTGAGCATTTCTGCTCTGGCGGCATTATTTTCCCTTTCAATGAATTGCCGTGCCGGGGATACCGATGCACTATCGTCCTGATTCAGGGAGCATACGAGTGTATAATAATGTACATTCTGATACTCAAAAGACGCTTTGCTTTGCAGTTTATTTTGCTGATCCTGTTCCAGCTCTTTGAAGATCGGGTAAGCCAGACTATAATTCTGCTTCTGATAGTATTCCTGGGCTTGTTTGTAGGCCGCCTGCGGATCATTCAGGTATAGTGTCTGCTGCGCATTTGCCGAAAAAAAGAAAACAAGGAGGAACGGAAAGAGTAATCGTTTCATCCGTAAATAGTTAATCACGCGCTCAAGTTTCTGAATATTTTCTTCTATTACCAAAGATTGTTCCAAACAGGTGTGGATAACTGAAAGGATTAACATTTCCTTAGAACAACCGGTAAAAAGGGCAAATCCATTACATTTGATTAAATATTCCCAATGAAAAAATTATTATCCACTTCATACTCGGACAATGCGTTCAATTTCGCATTGCTGCTGCAACGGGTCGTGACGGGACTTATGTTGCTCATGGCCCACGGACTCCCCAAGATTTCCAATTTCAGCGAAATGTCTAATACTTTTTTTGATCCCTTCCATATTGGTCACCGGAATACATTACTGCTGTCCATTTTTGCTGAAGTTTTCTGCTCTCTGTTACTGGTATTGGGATTATTTACGCGGCTTGCTGCATTTGTAATACTGCTTGATCTGTCGTTTGCGGTGTTTATGTATCACAAAGGGCAACCCATCCGGAATATAGATTTGGGGGTTATTTATTTAGCCAGTGTGTTTTCTATTCTGCTTGTTGGTCCGGGAAGGGTGAGTGTGGATGGAATGATGGGTAAATAGCGAACGGGATTAAATAA
>JAYVXJ010000068.1:0-2641 GCA_043785285.1 Chitinophagaceae bacterium | reverse complement strand
AAATGATGAGTATAATAGCAAAAGTAAACTGGAGTACGACCAGCATTTTACGGGGCGAAACCAATGCATGCGCACCTTTTATACTTCCCTTTAATACGCTTGCCGGTTTGAATGACGATAAATAAAATGCCGGATAACTGCCTGCTATAATACCGGTTAATAATATAAATCCAATGCCTGAAATCCAGAACCAGGAATTGCCAAAATCAATAAATAATCTTTTGTTCACCAGTAGATTGAAACTGCTTAAGCTGATCTGGACTATAATAATGGCCAGGATACCGGCCAGTAGTGAAATTAATATGGACTCGCCTAAAAACTGACCAATCAGCGATGCTTTTGCTGCCCCCACCACTTTACATGTGTTTATCCCCAACGGAAAATAAGAAGTTAGTAGGTCTGAATCTTACCGCGTCTTCTACTTCGGGATATTCTCTTTTGAGCGTAGGGGCTAATATTTTGGGTGTACTATTCCATGCCCATAATTCACCATTGAACTTATCGAGATTGTACATCATATACAGCCTGTCTTTCTTTGCATGAAACTGGTCGTAGCTAACTTCGTTTTGTATCCACAATAAAATGAGGATGGCGCTGGCCATACCGATAGACAAGCCAAGGATATTAATCGCCGAAAATACTTTGTTCCGCCTGAGGTTCCGGAAAGCGATGAGGAGATAATTTTTAATCATGCGGGTATATTTGACCGGTTCAGGATGATTCACGCGAAGAAAGTGCCATAATGATAAGACATTAAAAATCAGGAATTTAGATTTCAACTAATGCTATAGGCTGTCCGGTTTTGATACTATGCGTGTTCGCTTATGACTCGTCATGACTCGTCCGGAAAAAACTATACAGATGGTCTCGTCCCGAAAGAAAGACAGGAGATCTGCAAAACCGTTGCTTGCTAATGGAATGATGGTAAATCAGCTATCTTCGAAAATCTGAAAAAAACCATTGAACTCTTTCATCAATTTTAACGGAAACCTGAAGGATGCAGCTGTGCCTGTTGCTTGCGCTTCCAACCGCAGCCTTAGATACGGCGACGGGTTGTTTGAAACTATGCGCTGGGAACATGGGAAAATCCTGTTGGAATCATTTCATTTTGAAAGGCTCTTTCATGGGCTGCGGGTTTTGCAATTCGAATTACCGCCAGATTTCACTGCTGATTATCTTTCCGCGCAAATCCGGGAACTCTGCAAAAATAATAATCAGGATAAAGCCCGCATCCGGCTCAATGTTTTCAGGGAAGAAAGTCCTGCTTTAATTCCAGTGAATAATCGCCCGCAGTTCATTATCGAAAGCACTGATCTTCCGGATCCCAATCCCAATCCGGTGAGTACAACCATTTATAACGAAGAAAAAAAATCAACCGGCATCTTAAGCAATCTCAAAACCAATAATCACCTGATCTATGTTATGGCAGCCAAACACGCGCAGCTAAACGGATTTGATGATGCATTGATTCTGAACGTACAGGATCGCCTCTGCGAAGCAACCTCCAGTAATCTTTTTTTTATCCGGGATCGCCATATTTATACACCGCCCTTATCAGAAGGTTGTGTGGCCGGTGTGATGCGCAGGTATCTTCTTAACCATTTACCTCCATTAGGTTTTATTGTGCATGAAACGTCCATTACCAAAGAAATGATTTTAGACATGAATGAAGTATTTCTGACGAATGCAATCCGGGGGATACGGCCTATTGTACGACTGGAAAGCCGGATATACCCGCAAAAGTTAACCGAAGCGCTCATCACTTCTTTAGCAATGAAATCCGCTTAAAGTCTGTGTTGGAAAATTTTACATTTGAATTGATTTAAATCGTCCGCATTCCCAGTCCATTATCAATTTCCGGAACGTTTTAACTAAATTGTTGTGAACTCCAAAAAGGCGGGAAAGAAATGAATTAATAAAATCTATTTGATAACTTTAATTAATAAATGACGAAAGAGTCTGTCGTAGATCGTATAGCCGAAATAGCCTGGTTTATTGAATCTAAAGGTTTATTTGCAACAGCAGAAAAATATACTGAAGATGGGTATGATTTTTTATTAAGTTAACAGATACCCGAAGAAATCACCCTATTTCTATAGATGGCAAACGAAATCCGGGCAGGCCCATTGCACTGGCGGCCATGTTCTTCCTTTGTTTTGCCCTTTCTATTTTTTGGTATCAGTTTCCCAGGCAAATGAACCTTGAAAAGAGGAGCCGTTTGATCATTCAGGTTTCAGGAATCTTATCCATGGTATCCGTTATGTTTCTTTTCTCTGTTTTTTGCTGCGGATTTGTTTAATTGATATGGGTTGGAACAGAAAATTTAGATTTTAAGCTTAGTCGTAGATCCAATTCCCTGAATATTTTACATTTGCTGTTAGCAACAGTTTTACAAGCTTCTGACTGATCTGTAAAAAACATTCCTTTCGGCTGGAACGCTTTTTGACCCCGATGAAGGAGGCTAAAAAAAATTTATGAAGCCTGTGAATATATTCTGGTTCCGGCGGGATCTGAGATTGATGGACAATGCCGGTCTCTATCTTGCATTAAGAAGCGATCAGCCGGTATTGCTGTTGTTTATTTTCGACCGGAATATACTGGATGAACTGGAGGATAAAACAGACCGCCGGGTAGCGTTTAT
>JAYVXJ010000067.1:0-8725 GCA_043785285.1 Chitinophagaceae bacterium | reverse complement strand
GGTTTTCTTTTTTGAGAATCAGCAGAGAAGCATTGGCGCCCGCCTTAGCGGCTATGGGAACACCACCGCCAAGCTCAGCCCAATGACCACCGAGAATCAGGTTTTTAACGGGCGTCTGATAATGGGATATTTTATTCATCATATTCCTGCGTCCCGGGCGGGCACCCATCATGGTTCCGTTTTTATTTCCGGTATAACGCCAGTGAGTAACCGGCGTTGCCACTTCATAAAAGAGAATATGCGCTCGTAAATCCGGCGCAATCTTTTCCTGCACCCGATTGATGATCACTTCCGCCACTTCCTGTTTGAGCTGTTGATAGGCTTCGCCGCGTATCCTGTTTCCCCCGGCGTCCATTTCCGTTTTCCATTCATCCTGATAATTCATAAAGGCAGGCATATACAACGTAAGTGTACCCTGGCCTTCGGGAGCCAATGATTTGTCGCGCATCGAAGGTGCTATAATACTGATCTCCGTCGTGTGCGGATCGCCTGAAATCTGCGCATCATAAGTTTGGTTTTCATCTACCAGATGAATCAGTTCTTCATTAAATCCGAGTTGCTCTGTGGGGCAATCCAGCGCTAAAGAAATAGTAATGGATGAACTATACAGATCTGCCTGTTTTAATTTCTTTTTTAATTTAGCGGGCACGGCAGCCTCCGGCAGCATTTGTTCATACAGGGTTTCGATATCACAGGCGGCAATAATATATTTACTCTCCACCTGATGGGGTTGACCCCGGCAGTCAAAGGTTAGTCCCACACTCCGCCCGTCCTGAATCAATATTTTCTTTACACTGCATTGCAGGGCCACCTGATTTTGATAATACGCTACTACATGCTGCAACCAAAGCGGGATTACCTGGCTGCCGCCTTTCGGAGGACTTTGGAAATCCCCGTAATACGCCCAACCAATGGGCACCAGACAGCCCAGTAATTCATTCTCACCGGAAAACAATTGCTGCAGTTCGGGATCTTTGAAGAAACGGCTAAGTCCTTTTTTCAACCCTTTTTCGCCGGAATAAGTAATATATGGTATGAACGGAATAGCGAATTCCAGCATCCTGAATTTATTTTTTAATTTTTCAAAAAAGGACATGGTTTCCTCCGACCTGAAAATCCGATTATAATTTTTAAATGAACGGCCAATCTTCCGCGCCTGTTTAAACATCCGTTTGATCCCTTTTTTTTCATTTGGAAAACGATCGCTCAATTGATCCCTTAACTCATCCGGATTGTTAGTTAGTAAAAAATCGAAATGTTCGCCCTTGTTCCGGCGGATTCTTATTTGCGGAATAGCCCGTGGATGATCGTTGCCCAGTACACTGAATAATTTATCCAGCATTCCATCTTTTCCATATTGATTCAGCCAGTGAATGGCGGTATCGAAAAGAAAGTTTTTTCTCCGGAATCCTGCCAGATACCCCCCAACACGGGGTTCTTTTTCCAAAACGCACACGGTGAGCCCTGCCTTGCTCAATAATGCAGCTGCGGTTAATCCACCTACACCCGCACCAATGACCACAACATCATAATAGGGATTAAAGACCTGATTAGTCATGCAGAAATTTACATCATTCTTCCCATAAACGGATCGCTATAGCCGGGTTTACCTGTTTCAACCCGACCGGCATATCTCTTTTCAAAAAATGCCGCCCCGTTTAGTTTCACGCTGAAGTCATACCAGCCAAAGCTTTTCGAAAGATTCAGCAAAACGATGCTGCGGGATGATGCTGTTCCTGCCTTCTGAAGGATTTTTTTGATGGCATGCGTTTTATAAGCATTATCAATAATTTCCACTGTTAACGGCTGATCACCCGAATTCTCCAGCTTCAATTCGATATTCCCGGTGAGTTTATTTTGTGATCCGGGCTTTGCTTCATATTCACAAAGCACGTCTATCCAAGGATCTGCAGCATCGCCCATAAATTCCCGGAAGAATCCATTGGGCCCGTATACCCGCAAGTGATACTGATCATTTTCAAATGCATCCAGCGGCCAACTGTCTTCTATCCGATCTGCCGCTTTTACGGCATAAGCCCAGGTACGGACAGATTCATAACTGGCAGGATCCTTTTCCAGCCGGTATTTCCCTGGCGCATATACCTGAAACGGCGAGCCGCAGGCAGCTTTTCCAAACAGGTTGTCCTTTGCTTCAAACTCAATCCCGAACGATTTTTTATTTTCATTTAATTTCCCATCAACATACAACTGATAAGGCAACGCGCAGGAAGGACGAATACCTTTTTCCTGCTGCGGCATATCAGGAGATTTATACAGATCTTTTCGCATCTGTTCAAGTGTTTCCGGGGAGAGCAGCTTATAATCGGATGGCAATTTTTTGAATTGCGCCTGATGAATTCCTTCCAGAAAAGTATCTCTGACTAAAAATTCAGGAGTTGCTATTTTTTCCTGGTTATAAGGCCTGAATACAGAACTCAGATCTCCGCATATCATACGCCGCCAGTCGGTGATATTAGTCTCCGTGATTTTCTTACCTGTTTTATTTGTGAGGAATGCCTCGAGGAACTGAAGGGAGGACGTATGATCGAATACTTCAGAATTCACAAATCCACCGCGACTCCATGGCGAGGCAATTACTAGCGGTACCCTATAACCGAGGCCAATAGAACTTTCGCGATCGTATTTTTCAGGAATATCTTTTCTCTCTTTTTCCTGATCGTAAGTAACAAATTCCACCCCGGTATCTATTCCTTCCGAAACTTTGCCTGTTCCGGGTTTATGCGAGTGCGGCGCCACAAACGGCGGAACATGGTCAAAATACCCGTCATTTTCATCATAGGTCAGAAGGAAGATCGTCTTTTTCCAAACCTCCGGATTTTTCGTAAGGATATCCAGCACTTCAGAAACATACCACGCACCATACCAGGGAGCACCGGGATGATCGGAAAAATTTTCCGGGGCTACCAGCCAGGATACCGTAGGCAATTTATCCGTTTTCACATCTTCCCTGAACTGATGCAGCACATCCCCTTTAGGGATTTTTAGCTGCTGATTAACGCCATTTTCTGTATACGATAATTCAGTAAGCTGATGATAATCCGGATCGCCTGAATTGGTGGTAAATGCTTTTTCATGCAGACTCCGTTCATGAGCCGACAGGTTTTCATAAGCCTCCAGGGTATTGGTTTCCATCTCCAGCCTCATCGAATGCAGCTTTTTTCGTTTCTCCTCCAGTGCTTTCCTATTTATTGCAACGGAAGGATCTGTTGGTTGAAGAGAATCCAGTTGCCTCTGTAAAAGCAGGATTTCATCGGTAAGAGAAACTACTGCTTTCTGCATATAGAGTAGATGCTCTTTATGAAGACGAACATGAAATTGTTGAAAAAATTCCAGGTTATTATCTGTGAAATTCGATAGCCACGCATCTTCTTCCCCTTCAAAACCAACGCCCACACTCACTTCGTTTTGGTATATTTTCCAGGAAATACCATTTCCCTCCAGCACCTCCGGAAAAGTTTTCCAGTGGAGTGTTTCAAAATCCATATCATCATTCCAGACCAGGGCTTTTGACTCTTCATTTTGTTTTTCCCGAATGGTGCCCGTCCAAAAAAAATTTCGATTGGGACTGGTACCTGTGAGGGCCGAACAAAAATGCTGATCACATATGGTGAATGCATCTGCCAATGCATAGTAAAACGGAATGTCTTTCCGGTTATGGAAACCCATTGTCAGGGGCATGTTTGCATATTCTTTTGTGCCTGATCGTTTTACATTCAGCCACTGATCATACCGGCCATCATTGCGGGCATCCACCTGATTAGACCAGGCATGCGGAAGAGAATTCATCCACGTGGCTTTTGTATTTTTAATATCCAGATGAAAAGGTGCATAGGTTTCACCGGCTGCATTGGATTGCAACCAAACCGGGTTATTATCGGGAAGTGTAATGGCCCGCGGATCATTGAATCCGCGCACGCCGCGAAGGGTTCCGAAACAATGATCAAAAGACCGGTTCTCCTGCATGAGGATCACTATATGTTCCGCATCCTGCCAGGTACTACCGACAGCCGGATTAATAGCGAGTGCTTTTTGTATGGAAGGCGGCAATACGCCGTAAAGTCCTGCTGCACCTGATAGTAAACCTGCTTTCTTTATAAATTCCCTGCGCGTATCCATGGCCCGATCAATTTAGGTTTCAACTATAAATATAAATCAATCGTTGCGTTTTGAGGATCCTTAAAATAAGTTCAGAAAAGGATAACATAGAATACTTTACTAACTTCAGCTGTCTGAAAAGGAATCCCCAATAATTCATCAGCATGGAAATAAAAAAAATAGCGGCAATCAGTATATCCTTATTGATCATCACCTTCGGAAACGGATTTGCACAACGGCCTGCTGCCATTTCGCAGATAGATACCACATCAGAATTCCAACCCACCGAACTCTTCTCCCCCATCTTTTATACTTCGTCCGGCAATGAAAGGCATGCTTCAGATGGTGCACCCGGTATGGCCTATTGGCAAAACCGGAGCGATTACCGTATTGATGCCATGCTGGATACAGCAGAAAATAAATTAACTGCTTCTGAACACATCACATATACCAATAACAGTCATGATTCTCTATCTTATATCTGGCTTCAGCTGGATCAAAATACTTACCGGCCCGATGCGCGTGCTAATTTTGATGGCCGTGCAACACTTGTGGGTCACACCAGCGGCTATACACTGGATAGCGTATTTATTCAAAATGGCAATCGTCTTGAAAAAGCAGAATATATCATTACAGATACGCGGATGCAGATCCGGCTTACGCGCAATTTATCTCCCAAAGGCGGCCAGCTGAAGTTGTTTATCCATTATCATTATACTGTTCCCGGGTCTTTTGGTAACCGTACAGACTATTTCAAAACAAAAAACGGAAAAATATATGAAATGGCCCAATGGTTTCCCCGCATGTGTGTGTATGATGCCAGCATTGGCTGGAACACACTTCCTTTTTTAGGAAGCGGTGAATTCTACCTGGAGTATGGCGATATAGATTACCGGATTACCGTTCCCTGGAATATGATTGTTGCCGGTTCCGGTGAGTTGATGAATCCGAAAGAGGTGTTAACCACTGAGCAGATTAACCGGCTGGACAAAGCAAAAAATAGTGATCAGACCCTGATGATCCGTTCCCCGGAAGAAATAAACGATCCGCATTCAAGGCCGAAACAACAGGGAATGCTCAGCTGGCATTTCCACATGTTCAATACCCGGGATGTGGCATTCGGAACCAGCAGCACTTATATATGGGATGCCGCCAGGGTAAACCTTCCCGAAGGCAAAAAATGTCTGGCTATGTCCGTCTATCCCGTAGAAAGTAATGGAATTGATGCGTGGAGCCGCGCGACGGAATACCTCAAAATGTCAATAGAATATTTTTCTAAGAAATGGTTCGTCTATCCATACCCGGTAGCTGTTAACCAGGCAGGCATTGCGGGTGGCATGGAATATCCGGGAATTGTGTTTGACGGCTGGATGGACAAAAGCAAGGATCTGTACGCTGTAACGGCCCATGAAATCGGCCACAACTGGTTTCCCATGATCGTTGGTAGCAATGAACGCCGCTTTGCCTGGATGGATGAAGGATTTAACAGCTTTATAGATGTCTATGCTTCAGATAAATTTCATCAGGGAGAATATGCACCCAAACGGGATCCGGAGTATGCTCCGGACGGAGGAAATCCGGCAGATGAGATTTTGAGCGTGCTCAGCGATCCGGAAGCACCTGTGATTATGACCGCCCCAGATGCTATTGATGAAAAATACCGGCATCCAGTCACCTATTTCAAAACCGCATTTGGATTGGTCTTATTGCGGGAGCAAATTCTGGGGAAAGAGCGGTTTGATTATGCATTTAGAAAATACATTCAGGCCTGGTGCTACAAACATCCTACACCTGATGATTTTTTCCGCAGTATGGAGAATGCTGCAGGAGAAAATCTCTCCTGGTTCTGGAAAGAATGGTTTTATCATAACTGGGAATTTGACCCCATGATCGTTGCAGCAAAATATACCGGTAAGGATTATACGCAGGGAGCAGACATCCACATCCTCAATAAAAAAAGAATGGCTCTTCCATTCATCCTGGAGCTGAAATTCAATAACGGAACCAGTCAGGTAATGATAATACCGATAGAAGCGTGGCTTCATCGGAAAGAGATCAGCTTTCATATAGATCTCCCTTCCTCTTTAGAAAAGTTAACCATTGATCCGGATGCCGCATTGCCGGATGCTAACAGAGGAAATAATACATTCAATATAGTTCCCTGATGCAGCCTTGACAGTCGCAACCTGCTGCTGATCATTCGATGACCGGAAGGGCTGTTTCCCCCCATAAGCCCGTTCTACGTTCCGGCAAATAAATAAATATTCAGGTGCCTGAATAAATTGCTTTACCAGGCACCTGAATACGTTAAGGTAATCCGTAAATAGGTTTGAGATCAGCGAACCAAGTCGCAGTTATAGACGAGTAAGCGTATTAATAACGGTTCCTGTCGCGGTTGTAACCACCGCCACCACCACCGCCGCGATTACCACCACCGCCGCCTCCGCGATAACCACCACCGCCACCACCAGGATTTTTGTCCTCGGCAACTTTTACGGTAAGCGTTCTACCTTCAAGGCTGGTGCCATCAAGAGCTTTAATGGCTTTTTCGGCTTCTTCATTACTGGCAAACTCCACAAAACCAAAACCGCGGCTCTTATGGGTCTCTCTGTCTAAAATTACTTTTGCAGAACCTACTGTTCCATAAGGTTCAAAAATTTCCTGCAATTCCTGATCACTCACAGCGAAAGGCAGACCGGCTACAAATATTTTCATTCCAATACAATTTATTAGCCGACAATATACCACAATAGTTCTGTTCGTTCATCCAATACCGGGTTTTTTTTTAATTATTAATTGCTTTTAACGAAATAAAGGCTCCCGGACCCTCCTAAACCGGCAAATCAGTCCCAAAACGGGGCCTTCCCGCCACTTGGGCCCATGGGGTTCAAGGAGGTCGGTCAGTTAAATAAGCCAAACAGCATAAAAAAACAGGATAAGGTTTGCCTATTGAATGACAATCTAAATTGCGCATTTATTAGTAGCGCAAATGAAAGAAATTTCTAATCCACAGAAACTGGTTATTGAAAAATGAAAAATCATTTAACCCATTAAAAATAAATACGCAGGAGTGGAAAAATTTAATGGGTGGATTCCGGTAAGGGAGCGATTAACGGATACGTGGCTCCGTCCCGCCCCTCCCCTTTTTCTATAATCAGCAATATCCGGGAAGTTCCCGAATATTTCAGGCTGTTGTTCATGGCTTCTTTAAATATCATCAGCAACCTTTGACTCTATGGTTGTTGTTGTTAATAATATCCGGCTGATATTTGAAAAAAGAAATACCAGAATAAAAATATACCCTATACTCCGTTCCAAATACGAAGGGTATTAAAATCCCGCTTTGAGGGGGATAGTTACGCTGAACACATATCGCTTACCGCGAAACGCTTATCGTTGATGGTTGAGACAGGTAATCTCAGCGCTAAGAGCATAAAACGAAAAAACCCCCAAGGATTAGTCAGGGGCTTTTCAGAGAACTTGAATTTAAGGTTTTCGCTAGGACGGTAACAAATGAATTCAAGTGGTTTTTCTGGATATTCGGTTGTTTCAGTGATATTGGATGAGTCAAAATTAGGCTAACGAATAATCCTGGCATAGCGCAGAACCCCTCAATTTCGAAACGTATATTTACGACGCTTATCCAAACATCTTTACATTGACTGCATTGTTTTGCAAAGCGTATACGGGTTTCATCGGTACCATAAGAAAGGTTTATCCGCACGCACAGTTCATTACGCTGACCAGTCCGATGGCTGATGAGACCTTGAAAAAAGGTATGATAAAAACCTTACTACTCTTGTTGAATATGAAAATCAACACGGCGATCCCGATGTTCATTTCTACGCTTTCTCCAAAAGATACCATAGTGGATGTGGCGGACATCCTACCGTTGGGGAACATCAGGGAATCGCTGGCGAACTAACGGTCTATATTAAAAAGCTGATGCACTGGTAAATGATTATTCAAGCCATTCTATTTTATATGCGCTCTCAGCATCCAGGCGACTTTTTCGTGTTTTTCCATCAGGCCGGTAATATAATCGCTGGTGCCGGCGTCCTTATGTGCTTCTTCAAATTCCTTGATATTCCCGCGAATAAAATCGATAATACTTTCATGATCTTCCAGCAGGTTTTTAATCAGGCTCAGACTGGAATTTCCCCCTTTCAACTTTTCTGTAAGATGGGTGAGATCTAAGTAATCTTTCAGCGTGGCTGGTGCATAATGACCCAACTGCCGGATGCGCTCTGCAACACTATCCACTATTTCCGCTGATTTTTCATAAAGTTCTTCAAAATACAAATGCACGGAATGAAAATCCGGCCCCTCCAGGTTCCAGTGTGCATTCAATGTTTTGGCATATAATACAAATTCATCCGCCAGCAATTTGGCCATTTGTTCGGCAACTATCTTTCTGTTTGCATCTGAAATTCCAATACTTGTTTTCATTGTTGTAATTTTTATTTTTACCGTATTCCAGGTGAAGAAACCGTTGGCAAAAATCGCCGCTTTCTCCGAAATAGCGTCAATAAAATTACCGCTTAATCCGAATAATGATTAAAATTAATCTGTAATAAATTTTATATAGCTAAAGCGTATTGGGCGGTTA
>JAYVXJ010000066.1:0-2644 GCA_043785285.1 Chitinophagaceae bacterium | reverse complement strand
GCTTCTTGAGCAGCAGGTTCAATGGCGCAGTGCCGAGACCAGGAATATCCACGGTCATGGATAGCGATAAAGAATCGCTGGTGATACCATTGATCCAGTGCGGATCATTTGTCTTATCGGTAGATATCAGTTTCAGGACGGCGTCATATACGTCCAGGGTCCAGGTTCCTTTATTTCCTGCTATGGGCAGGATCACATCGGTAACGCCCCGTATAGTATAGGAACCACTGTCGCTGAAGCTATAAACATTATCCTGCGTCGGTGCGAAAAAAGAGGAAACGCCGAAAGCGTTCAGGTAAGGATCGGTGATCATACTGGTGCCTGCGGGAAAATCGTACTGGTTACCGCCCACTTTGACGCTGACATCGACGCCGAGTACGATATCGGTCTGTTTCCAGGAGCCGGCCACGATCTGGTATTTTTCGGATTTCCCGGCTGAAGCCTTGTCTTTTTTACAGGAGATGAAGAAAAGTGGCAGGGCCAGGAAGGCCAACCATGGCGGAAAAGAGAAGATTCTTTTCATTAAGCTTGTTTTAAGAGAAAGGTTATTAATTATTCGTTGGCAAATAATCGGCTTTAAACAAGAAAGAGGATTCAGGATAACCTTGACAGGTAAATTCCCGGTATGGCCAGCACAAATATAATAAAGATTAAATCATACTCATCCGAACCTTTTTTAGAAATGGGGATTCCATGGGCTGAAAGCCTTTATTATACTGGAAGTTGCCTTGGGAAATAGATACGCCAGGAAGAGAGGGCCATGGCAAACTGGTCGCCCCCGATTCCTCCCGGGTCATCAAATGCAGGGTTTCACTCCTAATGATTCATATAATAAGGAAGGCCATTTATATCCCGCCGCATCGTATCCCAGAAATTCCAGACCAGATGAATGATATGGTCATAAGCTGTTCCCGGATTTCCATTATACCAGAGAATTATTTTTCCCCCTGATATCGGTTTGACTGGGATGATAGATTAAGGTTTCTTTTTGCTTAGAAAAACAACATTTATATACTTAGACAATGAGCTTTATGCCATCGAGAATGGTACCCATTTTTGGAAATAAATCTGATTTTAGGAATACTCATCGAACAATGAATTATACAATTATTTGACAATCAGATTATTGAAATTTGGAATGCCAATTGAAACATCAAAGATCATTCAAGAAAGAAAAGAAAGCGAGACACACAGCCAGGATAAACGAAAAATTAATAATTCATCGGAATCCATTATAAAAACTAAAACAACACTTACATGTACAGGGGTATCGGCATAACCTTCATATTATTATTTAGCACTATTAAACATAGTATAGGGCAAACGCATGTTCAAACCAAAACCCTGTATCAAACCTCCACGGCAACAACAATCTCCCTCCCATTTTCAGCTGCAAGTACTACAGGAAATTTAATTGTTGTCCATTTAGACTGGGATGGGCAAACCAGGAGCATAACTGCTGTTACCGATAATAAAGGGAATAGCTACGCAAGAATAAACGGACCCACTAACTGGAATGGAGTCAATTACAGGGCGGAACTATGGTATGCTTATAACATTACCGGAGGCGGAACAGCAATAACTGTTACTGCAAAGCTTTCAGGTGCCCCGACAAGTTTTTCTCAAATTTACATAAGCGAATATTCGGGTGTTATTACGACTAATCCGCTAGATCAAAACTCGGTTGCCATAGGTAATTCCGCCGCTGTTAGTAGTGGCTCTAAGACCACAACGTATACCAATGAGTTGATCTATGGGGCAAGCATAGGCGCCTCTGGACTTTTATCAGTAGGCACAGGATTTAATAGCCGCTCAACAGCTAATAGCAATATTATAGAAGACAAAAATGCTGCTGCAGTGGGTGCATACAATGCAAGTTTTACAAGTGCAGGCGGTAATTGGGTTGCCCAAGTGGCAACCTTCCTCTCCACCAGTAGTTTAATACTTTTACCTGTTGACCTTTTATCCTTTACAGGACAATGTAATAATAACAATATTGTTTTAGAATGGACTACAGCTTCGGAAATGAACAATGACAATTTTACCATTGAACGCAGTGAAGACGGTACTACCTGGAAAGTTATTGGAACAGTAAAAAGTGCGGGTAATTCATCCGTAATTCAAAAATATTCGCTTACTGCAGATGAAACAAAGAATGAAATTTCTTATTTCCGTTTAAAGCAAACTGACATTGATGGTAAATTCAAATATTTTAATATTCTTCAAGTCAATAACTGTTACAAAAATTTAATAGGCATAAATATTTATCCTAATCCTTCAAACGGAAGATCGCTTTATGGCAGGATTAATCTTAAAGCTAATGAAGCGTATTCTATTGAAATTTTTGATACCCTCGGAAAGATTGTAAGTCGCTTTACATCCATGCAACCGGAATTTACGGTCAACTTTTCACATACCCTTTCGTCAGGTGTTTATTATGCCCGGTTTTCTTCGGCTACTTTTTCCAAAGCGACGTGCTTTTTGGTAACCCATTAATACAACTTACATCTATATTGGTAATAACTTTAACTGATTCTAGAGGGTTTCAAAGAAATTAGGATAAATATTTATGCCTATTAAATTTTTGTAACAGTTATTGACTTGAAGAATATTAAAATATTTGAATTTACCATCAATGTCAGTT